>DATNGU010000065.1:0-9774 GCA_035605775.1 Solirubrobacterales bacterium
AACCTGCGACATCGCGGCGATCTGCTTGTCGCGGGCGTGGATCGCCATATCAAGGCCCTCCAGGCCGGGGTCGGCGTTGGCTGCCTCCAGCTCGCCCAGGGCGCCGACCAGCTCCTCGAGCAGGCCCTTGACCTCGGCGTAAAGGCTTTCGGTGACCCCAATGCCTGCCTCCTGCAGCGTCGCCAGGTGGCGCAGCGCTGCGGGCAGGATCATCGTCTTGGCGATCGAGAAGGTCGTCTCGGCCTCGATGTTGGCGCGGATCCAGTACTGCTCGACCCAGACCTCGTAACGCGACTCCAGCTCGCGCTTGGAGAGCACCTGGTACTTCTCGAAGGCGGCGACCGTCTGCTCGGCGAGCACCTCGGGCAGCGCGTCGGGCGTCGTGCGCAGGTTCTTCAGCCCGCGCTGCTCCGCCTCCGCATGCCAGGCCTCGTCGTAGTTGTCGCCGCCGAAGCAGACCTGCTTGTTGGCGGCGTAGGACTCCTTGACGACCTCGATCACCGCCTCTGCGACGTCCGCGCCGCCGGAGGTCTTCGCCTCGAGCTTGTCGGCGAGCTCGTCGATCGCCTCGGCGGCGATCGTGTTGAGCACCGTGTTGGGGAAGGCGAGCGACATGCTCGACCCCAGCGCTCGGAACTCGAATTTGTTGCCGGTGAAGGCGAAGGGCGAGGTGCGGTTGCGGTCGCCGCCGTGCATCGGCAGCGAGGGCAGCACCGTCGCCCCCAGCTCGAGGAACGAGGCCGGCGTGTGCGGATCCCCTTCGCCGCTGGCGATCGCGTCGAAGACCTTCTCCAGCTCGCCGCCGAGGAAGATCGAGATGATCGCCGGCGGCGCCTCGTTGGCGCCCAGCCGGTGGTCCTGGCCGATGTTGGCGACTGAGGCCCGCAGCAGCCCCTGGTGCACGTTGACCGCTTGAATTACTGCGGCGCAGAAGAAGAGGAAATGGATGTTGTCGGCGGGCGTCTTGCCCGGGTCGAGCAGGTTGGAGCCGGTGTCGGTTCCCATCGACCAGTTGTTGTGCTTGCCGGAGCCGTTGACGCCGGCGAAGGGCTTCTCGTGCAGCAGGCAGACCAGCCCGTAGCGCCGGGCGACGCTTTCCAGCACCTGCATCATCAGCTGCTGGTGGTCGGAGCCGACGTTCGAGTTCTCGAAGACCGGCGCGATCTCGTACTGGGCCGGCGCCACCTCGTTGTGGCGGGTCTTGACCGGGATGCCGAGCTTGCGCATCTCCAGCTCGGCCTCCAGCATGCAGGCGAGCACTCGCTCCGGGATCGAGCCGAAGTAGTGGTCGTCCAGCTCGTGGCCCTTCGGCGGCTTGGCGCCGAACAGGGTGCGGCCGGTAGAGATCAGGTCGGGCCGCTCGAAGAAGTACTGCTCGTCGATCAGGAAGTACTCCTGCTCGGCGCCGACCGTGGTGAAGACCCGCTTGCTGTCCTCGTCGCCGAGCAGCCGCAGCGCCTTGATCGCAGAGCGCGAGAGGGCGTCCATCGAGCGCAGCAGCGGGATCTTGCCGTCGAGCGCCTCGCCGGTCCAGGAGGCAAAGGCGGTCGGGATGCAGAGCAGAGCGCCGTTCGGGTTCTCGAGGATGAAGGCGGGAGAGGTCGGGTCCCAGGCGGTGTAGCCACGTGCCTCGAAGGTGGCGCGGACGCCGCCGGTGGGGAAAGAGGAAGCGTCGGGCTCGCCCTGGATCAGCTCCTTGCCGGAGAAGCCGGCCAGCGCCGTGCCCTCCTCGCCGGGGTCGAAGAAGGAGTCGTGCTTCTCCGCGGTCGAGCCGGTCAGCGGCTGGAACATGTGGGTGAAGTGGGTCGCGCCGTTCTCCAGCGCCCACTCCTTCATCGCCTCGGCGACGGCGTCGGCCAAGCTGGGATCGAGCGCCTCGCCGTCGGCCAAGGTCGCCTGCAGCTTCTCGAAGACGTCGGCAGGCAGCCTTTCACGCTGGACGCCGACGGAGAAAACGTTGGCGCCGAAGAGGTCGTTCTCGGGCAGGGTCAGGTCAAGCGCGCCGAGGGCCTCCCCGTTGGAGCTCCACTGGGCTGCGGTCACATTCTGCTGGCGGATACGAGTCATCGCTGTGTCAGTCCCTCGCTTGCGGCGCGCCCGTCCGGCGGGCACGTTCGGTTACCGGTCTAACTCCCTATCAAGAGTCAAAAGAGCCTAATGGGAGAGCGCCGGAGATGCCTTTGTACCGGGGTACAACGATCGCCCGGCGCCTTTGTCCGCCCGTAGAGCGATAGCCTCCGCGCCCCGCGTCCCCAAGCCAGAATCCGGAGGGTCCACCCGAATGTTCGTCTCGAAGGCCGCCGTCGTCGGCGGCGGCACCATGGGCGGCGAGATCGCGCAGGCGATCGCCGCATCCGACATCCCCGTCGTCGTCAAGGACATCGACCAGAAGTTCGTCGATGCCGCCGTCGAGAAAGCTCGCGCGGTAACCGAGGGCCAGCTTGGCCGTCTGGTCAAGAAGGAGAAGCTGACCCAGGAGCAGGCCGACGCCCGCCTCGCCGAGGTGATGGGCCTGATAACCGGCGCCACCAGCTACGCGGAGTTCGGCGACGTCGACTTCGTGGTCGAGGCCGTGCCCGAGCGGATGGAGATCAAGCAGGCCGTCTTCCGCGAGCTCGACGCCGCGACGCCAGGACACGCGATCCTCTCCTCCAATACCTCGTCTCTCTCGATCACCGAGATTGGCGAAGCGACCCTGCGCCCCGACCAGGTGGTGGGGTTCCACTTCTTCTACCCGGCCTCGGTGATGCCGTTGGTCGAGGTGATCGCCAGTGATGACACTTCGCAGGAGACCGCCACCGCCGCCTACAACTTCGCCCAAGCGATCAAGAAGCAGCCGATCGTCTGTGGCGAGGTCCCCGGATTCGTCGTCAACCGCGTACTGATGGCGACTATGGGCGAGATCTGGCGCGCTCAGGAGGAAGGGGGACTCTCGCTAAAGGCGATCGACGAGGCGATCGCCGCCGCCAAAGCAGCGCCGATGGGGCCCTTCTTCCTCACCGACCTGCTCGGGCTCGACACCGTGCTGCACGTCGCCGAGCACCTGCACGACTCCTACGGCGAGAGCTTCTACGTCCACAAGGGCCTGCAGGGCCTGGTCGCCGACGGCAAGCTCGGCGCCAAGAGCGGCGGCGAGGGCTTCTTCAAGGAGGGCGAGCAGAACGTTCCGGGCGATGCCGAGCCCGACACCGAGGAGTTGGTCGCGATGTTCACCGGCCGGGCGCTGATCGAGGCCTGCCAGTTGGTCGAGGAGGGCGTCTGCTCGGTCCGCGACATCGACCTGGGGATGATGGCCGGCGCCGGCCTCGACCCGCGCAAAGGTCTCTTCCCCCCCTTCTGGAAAGCCGACCTGGAGGGGCTCGACACGATCCTGGAGCGGATCGAGCAGCTCGAGGAGAAGCACGGCGAGCGCTTCGCTCCGCCCGTGACCCTGAAGCGGCTCGTCGCCCAGGGCCGCCTCGGCCTCAAGTCCGGCCAGGGCTTCTATCCCTACCCGCAGCCTGACGAGGGCGAGCAGGCCGAGACGGTGAAGCTGGAGACCCGCGGCGACGTTGCGATCGCCTGGCTCGCCAACATGCCGATGAACGCGATCTCGCCCGACGTGATCCGCGACCTCGGCAAGGTCTGGGAGCAGGTCAAGGCGTCCGACGGGGTGGGGGCGATGGTGGTCGCCTCCTCGATTCCGGTCGTCTTCTCAGCCGGCGCCGACATCAAGGCCTTCACGCAGATGGACGAAGGCGCAGGCGAGGAGCTGCTTCACACCGCTCATGCCCTACTGCGCGAGTTCGGCACGGACAGCGTGGCGACGATCGCCGCGGTCAACTCGATCGCCTTCGGCGGCGGCTGCGAGCTGGCGATGGCCTGCGACGTGCGGATCGCCGCCGAGGCGGCGGTCTTCGGCCAGCCGGAGATCAAACTGGGGATCGTCCCCGGCTTTGGCGGCACCCAGCGCCTGCCCCGCCTCGTCGGACCCAACAAGGCGCTGGAGATGAATCTCGTCGGCGATGCGATGCTGGCCGGCGAGGCATTCGAGTCCGGCCTCGTCAACCGGGTTGTGCCCGACCACGAGCTCTTCGAGGCGGCGCTGATGTGGGCCCGCAAGCTGGCCGGTCAGGCCCCTATCGCGCGCGAGCAGATCAAGACCGCCTCCCACAAGGGCGACCTCGACGAAGGCATCGAGGCGGAGAAGCGGGCCTTTGCCGCCGCCTTCGCCAGCGAGGACGCCAAGCAGGGCATCTCGGCGTTCCTGGGCAAGCGCACCCCTAAGTGGAGCGGCAAGTAGCGACAAGCACGGAAAGCGCCGTCGAGCGACTCGCGGAGCTGATCCGCGAGTCGCGCTGCACGGTCGCCTTGACGGGAGCGGGGGTCTCGGTGCCGTCCGGGATCCCCGATTTCCGCACGCCGGAGACCGGGCTGTGGGAGAACGTCGACCCGATGGAGGTCGCCCACATCGACGTTTTCGAAGGTGACCCGGCGCGCTTCTGGTCCTACTACCGGCCGCGCTTCCACTCGCTCGGCGACAAACAGCCAAACGCCGCCCACGCGGCGCTGGCCGAGCTCGAACGGCGCGGCCAGTTGGAGGGGGTGATCACGCAGAACATCGACCGCCTCCACCGCGCCGCCGGCTCGGAGAACGTGGTCGAGGTGCACGGCTCGATCGAGACTTCCACCTGCCGCGGCTGCGGCTCCTCCTTCGGGCTCGACGAGGTCGAGCCGCTCTTCGGCCCCGACGGCGTCGCCGCGTGCGACTCCTGCGGTGGGGCGGTGAAACCCGACGTGGTCCTCTTCGGCGAGATGCTCCCCGAGGCCGCGATGCGGCAGGCCCAGGAGCTCGCGGCGCGGGCCGAGCTGATGCTCTGCGTCGGCAGCTCGCTCGTCGTCCATCCCGTTGCCGGGTTGCCCGAGGTGACGCTGGCCGCGGGCGGAAGGTTGGCAATCGTCACCAAGAGCGCGACGCCCTACGACGACGTCGCTGCGATGAAGCTGGACGGCGAGGTCGACGAGGAGCTGAGCTCCCTGCTGGCGGCTCTCGCCTAGCGATGGCCGATCCGACGAACGGGGTGCCGGAAGCCCCCGAGGCGGTCGTCTTCGACAACGACGGGCTGCTGCTCGACACCGAGTCGGTCTGGACGCGGGCCGAGCACGATCTGTTCGAGCGGCGCGGCATCGAGTTCACGCCCGCCGACAAGCGCGAGCTGGTCGGCACCTCGGCCGAGATCGCTGGCGGCATCCTCGAGCGCCGTCTTGCCGAGCCCGGCCGGGCAGTCGCGCTGATCGAGGAGTTGAACGAGTTGGTGGTCGCCGAGCTCGAGCATGGGGTGGAGGCGATGGTCGGCGCGCGTGAGCTGCTGCACTTGCTGAAGCAGCGCGGCACCCCGCTCGGCCTCGTCTCCAATTCGCCGCTCGTCTTCGTTCAGCGCTCGCTGGAGATCGTCGGCTTCCAGGACCGCTTCGACGTCGTCCTCAGCGCCCACGAAGTCGCCGCACCCAAGCCGTCTCCCGAGCCTTACCTGGAGGCCTGTCGCCGGCTCGGCGTCGAGCCCGGCCCCGCCGTCGTCGCGCTCGAGGACTCCCCGACGGGTGTGGCCGCGGCACGAGCAGCCGGCCTGACCGTGATTGGGATCCCATCGCTGGAGGGCGTCGCGCTTGAGGAGGCCCACCACATCGCCGAGTCGCTGCTCGACGGCGTAGTGGCCCGCAGGCTGGCCCTCTGAGGGACAGCCTGCGGGCAGTAGCCGTGCTGTCTATCTATTCGTAGCGGAGGCTCTTCGGTTCTTTGGCTGCGTTGTCGCCCTTGAGTGTGATTTCGCCGGTGAATCTGCCGGTTTCATGCGTCTCGGTCAGTCCCGATTTGGTCGGGCAGGCGGCGGTATGTGTTGTTGTCGTTTTCAGGTTGTGGACTGTTGCTTTGGCGTCGACGTCGAATATCCCGTTATTCAATGTGTTTTCGTAGTGGATGCCTTCCATGGTCTGTCCCGGGATGTCGATGCATTTGGTCCCGAGCGGCCCCACCTCGATTTCGATCTCTTTGCCCGCGGGGCAGATGATGTGGAGTTTGGCGTGTTCTCCCGCTGTGTTTTCTGTTTTGGCTGTCGGGCTTGTGTAGTTGAAGTCGCAGCCGTTCATTGTCACGAGGGCGTCTTTTTCTTCCGCCCCAATTTTGATTTTGCATTTACTGAAGGTGGGCACGATTGTGAGCGCTTCGCTTTCTTTCCCTTCCATCGTGCCGGTGGCCGCTAAGCCCTGACACGTCACTTTCTTTTCTCCGTCCGGTGTGGGTTCGAAGACGAGCGGAGTCATCGGGTCGGCTGTCAGCGCGGTGGGGGGTTCTTCGGTTTTGAATTTGGCCGCCGATGCCAGCGGTGCGGCGATCGCGACGAGCGCGAACGCGGCCGTGATCGAGATTGCCAGCCACTTGAGGGTGTGAGTCATCTTGAATCCCTTCCCTTGTTTTGCGGCACCGAAATGTGTGCCGGGGCTCGATGAGCCCGCCCAAGGGTGACGCATTGATCGAGAAAATTCTTCTATTACGTCAAGAACGCGCTCTAACGGGTCCCTAACCGCGCAGGACGCGGCGGCGGCGCAGAACCCGCTCGCAGAGCACCGTCAGCTCCTCGACCCGCCGCTCGTCGTCGAGCGTCAGGTCGCCGGCGAGCGCCGCGTTTGCGGCCTCGCCGACCTCTCCCCGGCGGGCTTTCAGCGTGGCCATGTCCTCGCTGTGCCCCGGGTCTGCGAGAGTGCCGTCGAGCTCGACCAGCATCGCCTCCAAGGCCACGCGCAGCTGCAGGGCCGCCTCGCGACGCCGGCCGGCGTCGAGGTCGGCTCGGGCGCGCAGGAGGAGGGTCTCGCAGACATCGACGCGCTCGCGCCCGCCGAGTACCGCCGCGAGCCGCTCCTGTGGACGCAGCTCTTCGTCGCGCTGGTGCCGCCGCGAGCCACCCGCGCCGCGGCCGTCGATCTCGTGTGCAGCCGAGAAGCGGCCGTCCGCGACCTCCTTGCCGCTGCCGTGCCCGACCCGAACCGTCGTAGCTCGATCCACGCTCAGTTCGGCTCCGAGCGCATCGGCGCTGGCTGCGGCGTGTGCGTGGAGAGCCCGGTTGAGCAGCCCGAGCCCGTCGCTGAGGACGGCGTCCGTCGAGCTCTCGGTGGCGACCGTCTCTTCTAGCCAGCGCTCGGCCTCGCCCGGCGACTCGAAAGGCGCTTGCGCTCGTACGGCGGTGACCCGGGTCAGGGGCTGGGAGGCGGGCTCCGCGCCCGGCTCGACCGGCTTTGGTCGCCGTCGCCGTCGCTTCGGGGCGGGCGCGGCCGCAAGCGTTTCGACGACGAGCACCCGCTGGTCGTCGTCGTCGATGCCGCCTCGTGCCAGGTAACGACCGTCCGGCACGCTGAGCGTGCCGGGAAACTCGAACTGCACGAATCCGAAGAGTTGGGCCAGGGCCCGATTCTCCTCGATCAGCGGAGCCGACGAGCGGCTCAGTCGCCGCGGCGGGTGCCGCCCGAGGGGGCGCCGGCCTTGGCCTTGTTCGGCAGCGAGAACTTTGACGGCTCGGTCGGCACGTCCGGGTTGTCGATTCGCTCGAGCCGGTCGGTCAGCCGCAGCCACTGATCGGGTTTAAGCAGCTGCACGAAGCGAGCTTCGGCGCCGGTACCGCTGACTGGGCTGTAGCCAATGTGGACGTGATCGGCGTGATCGCTCATGGCGAAGCTCGGCCCACCGAGTTCCTGCAGCGAGATCAGCTCGTCGGGGACCATCGTTCCCTGTAGCTGCAGTGCCGCCCGCAGCAGCGTTTCGGTGATCGAGCCCGGGCCCTGATTGCCGAGCACGGGCACGCCGTTGATCAGGGCAATGTCGGCGGCGCCGCCGTAGGAGTGATTGGAGATGTTGCCGCTGGTCGTGATGCTGCCGTGGCGGCCGCAGAGCATCGAGGTGATCGTCAGGCGGAAGCCCTGGCTGGAGAGATAGGCGAGCGCCGCCAGCAGTCGGCGGTCGATCTGGCCGGAGCGGATTGCAACCCGGTCGCAGTCGGATACTTCGATCTGCTGGTCGGCGAGTACGCGGCGAGCCAGCATCGTCTCCGGGAGCAGCAGCACGCCGGCACCGCTGAGCTTTGCGGTGAGCGGGTTCTTTCCCTTGGCACGGTAGATGGCCGTCGCCTCGAGCAGCTTCCAGCCGTCGAGAATCGGCTTCGGATCGATTCGGGGCGCGCCTTTGCCCGCCGGGCGGATGGCGAAGTTGATGTGGGGGTCGACGCCGTTCTCTCCAGCCCCGATTCGCGCCAGGACCGTGCCAGCTATAACCCTCGACCCGACGTCGATAGTTCCGTCGGCGCCCTTGGCGGCGGCGCTGTCGACGGCAATGCCAGCCTCACGCTCGTCCTCCTCGACCCGCTGCGGCAGCGCGCGCAGTCGCGGCCGGATGTTCTGGCTGTCGACCGGGATTCGCTTCTCTTTGCCGGTCGGCATCACCACCTTGCGCTGCTTGCGGGCGATGGTGCCGAGCTTGGCGTAGATGTAGCGGTTGCCGTAAGCGTCGCGCAGGACGATGAAGCGGCCGAGCCGTTTGGAGTGCCCCTGCTTGACAACGACGCCGTCGTTAACGGCGACGACCGGGGAGCCCTCGGCGGCGAAGATGTTGATTCCTCGCCGGGTCGGGGAGGAAGAGATCACTTCGGCGGCGTTGCCGTATTCGTCACGGACCTCGGGCGTCGCTTTGCTCAGCGTCGCCCGGGCCGAGATGTCATCGGCGTAGCGGGCGTCGGCGGCGACCGGGAAGTGAGCGCCCTCGGTCAGACCGGTCAGCGAGCCGACCAAATCGGTCGGCAGCTTGCCGTAGGCCCGCGCGTAGAGCAGCACCTCCTGCACGTACCAGTCGGCGTGGTTGTAGGCGAAGATCGCCGTGTAGAGATCATCGGAGCCACCGCTGGCCTTCAGGTAGTTGGCTGCCGCGCAGATTGCGTCGACGGGGTTGTAGGGATCCTTGCGGCCGTCGCCGTTGGCGTCGACCCCGTAGCCCTCCCAGGTTCCCGGCATGAACTGCATCCAGCCGAGCGCGCCGGCGCTGGAGACGTTGAGGTTGGTGCCGAACGCGGTCTCGATTTTGTTGATCGAGGCGAGCACCTCCCAGGGGATCCCGTACTCGGTTCCGCATGCTTGGTAGATCGGCAGCAAGAAGGGCGGGATCTCAAAGGAGTCGATGACGAAGTTGGGGACGCCGATCGGGGCTGGGCCGAAGGGGGCGATCGTCGCCGTTGGGTTGACATCGGTGGGGGCGCCGCCGCTGCCGAACTGCGAGCCGCCATCCGTGCCTTCGGACTGAGGTTGGTCGCCGGCGGTTGCGCTGGGTGCGCTTACCCCGCCGCCGCTCGCCGCGTTCGAGCTGCCGAGACCCTGGTTCCGTTGGACGCCCCCGCTGCTGGCCCCGGCAGCTTCCGAGGCATCGAGGGCAGCGCCGCTGTGGACCTTGTCATTGGACTCTGGAGAAACACCAGGTGCCTGTGATTCGGCGGGGGTCGATGCCTGCGTTTCCTCGCTGACGTCGGAGGCCGATTCGCAGTCCGCGTCTTCTAGGTCGACCTGACCGTCGCCGTCGTCATCGGCTCCGTTCGCGCATGCCGGTGCTTGAGCCGACGGAAGAGTAGGTGCGGTGACGATCCCTTGGGTGGCCTGGCTGTCACCGAGCCCGGCCGACGGGTCGGCGCCCGCCATGCCGACACCGAGCGCGGTTGCTACCGCGAAGCCGGCCAGAGCGATGGTCAGTGCGAGCTTTTGTCTCAT
>DATNGU010000066.1:0-9074 GCA_035605775.1 Solirubrobacterales bacterium
GGATAGAGCGACTCCCTCCTAAGGAGTAGGCCGCAGGTTCGAATCCTGCTCGGGGCGTTCTGTGATGTGTCGCGACATCGGAGACAGATGTCGCGGGACATCGTAGACATCTCACGCCCCTCCGATCGGCTGGTAGTCGCGACTCGGATCGAGAGTCAGCCGGCGGATCAACTCACCCGTCTCGGGATCGAGGATCCGGATGTCGCGATCGGCGATGAGGAGCTTGACCGGCTTGCCCTTATGGGCCCTGCCCAGGCCGATGTGGTGGAGCTTTGAGTCGTGGCGCAGGGTGACCGTGCCGGCGGTGTCGACCTTGTCGTGGCGGATGCGGAAGTGGGTGTCGAGCTCGGGCGCGTCGAGCGGCCGGGCCTTTAACCGCGCGCTGTAGGCCTGCAGGGGAGTGCGCCCGCCGAGAGCCCTGTGGGGCCTGATCGCGTTGTAGTAGTGGACGAAGGCGTCGAGCTGTCCCTGCAGCTCTGAGAGTGTTGTCGCGGCAGCCTGCCTTGCCAGGTAGCGCTTCAGCGTCTGGTGCAGCCGCTCGACCTTGCCGCAGGTCTGGGGGTGGTAGGGCCGCGAGTTCTTGGCGGCGATCCCCAAGCGCTCGAGCTCTGCCTGCAAGAGCACCTTGCCGCCCCGGGGAGTGGCGGTGAACACGGCGCCGTTGTCGCAGAGCAGGCTGGCGGGAGCGCCGTGCAGGTCAATCGCAGAGCGAAAGACGTCGACCACGTCGGCGGCCTTGACGGTGGGAAAGGCACGGGAGGCCAAGAACAGCCGCGAGTGGTCATCGATCATGTTGAGGACTTCCGCATGCCCACCGCCGGCAAGGGACCAGTGAGTGATGTCGGCCTGCCACATCTCGTTGGGCAGCTCTGCTTCGAAGCGGATCAGAGAGGAGCGAGGGCGCTTTTGCGGCTGAGAAACCACCAGGCCCTCACGGCGCAAGATCCGCCATATCGTCGAGACGGAGGGAACGCGGTCAGTCCCCTTCCGGGCGAGGTGGTGGGCGATTGTCTGCGCGCCGCAGTCGTGTCCCTGAGAGAGCAGCTGCTCTCTCAGGGACACGACTTCCCGCACCACCTCTTCGGGCGTCGCGTTGGGACTCGAGCGCGGTGCCTTGGAGCGGGGCGCCAGGGCCTCATAGCCGCCCTCGCGGTAGCGGGCCAAGAGCTTGTAGATCCAGCTGCGATGAAGCCGTGGGCCTTCGCCAGCTCTGAGACCGAGCGGCCCTCCAGCAGATGCGCCTCGACCAGGTACCGCGCCTTTGCCACAGGAGATCTCCCTTCGTTGGGTGTCTCCTATGTCTCGACACAGGTGTCGCCTATCTATTGAAACCGGACACTGCTTGGGGCGTTCGTTGGACGGAGGCGCTGGTGAAGGACCGCGCTCAGCGCTCGCTCAGCGCGCGTGCAGGCGGTCGTGGCGCAGGCCTGGGGTGCGGACGAGTTCGATCGGGCGCACGGCGGAGTTGGGGACGACGTAGAACTTGACGCCGTCGCGGTGCTCGATGCCGAGAACGGCGGCCTCGCGGGTGCGCATCGTGAGGGCGACGAGCAGGGCGTAGCCGGCTCCGATCGCCGCCACACCCGGGTAGATGATTCCGAGGATGCCTGCTGCGAGTGCCGTGAGGCCGATCGGCCAGAGGCGCGCTACGGCGATTCGGGCTGCAGTGTCCTCGGGCAGGGCGGTCGCGGTTCGGGCACGGGCGAGCGCGTCGCGGACGCCGTCGGCAGCGCGGGCGGGACGGCCGAGGTAGAAACCGAGAGCGAGCGAAATCAACCACCAGGTGGCGGCCACGAGGACCGTGGTCGCGTCGTCGTCGCGACCGGCGGCAATCGCCGTGATCGCCCCCAGCGCGGTCGCCTCGGCGGCGGTGAGGAAGACGGTGAGGCGCAGGAGGTCGGTGTAAGGCACCGTCGACCTCTACTCGGCCAGTTCCTCGAGTAGCGCCAGCCAGCCCCGAGGGCCGCCGACGCGCAGGTCGGCCTCTTCGACCAGCTCCGGCGGTCCCTCGTCGGAGACGATCCCGACGCAGACCGCCGCCTCCAGCTCGCCCTCGTCGCACAGCTCCCGCAGGCGGCGGAAGGCATCGAGATCCGTGCGATCATCGCCGGCATAGACGGCGGCAGTCATCCCGTCCAGGGCGAGCAGCGCCGCCACCGCGGCGTCCTTTCCACCGCCGCCGGCCGGCCGCAGCTCCAGCACCTTCCGCCCCCAGCGCAACTCCAATCTTGAACGGCCGGCCGCTGCGGAGATCTCGTGCGCCCGCGCCTCGGCACGCCGCTCGTCGTCGGTGCCGCGCCAGTGCAGCGCCTGGATCGGTCCCTTGTCCTCGAGCCGCAGTCCGGCGTCCTCCAGGGTTTCGAGACCCAGCTCCGCGACGAATGCCGCTGCCTCGCCCTCGCGGCCCTGGAGCGACGGATCGAAGCGAGGAGCCTCGTCGCCGGGCAGCAGCAGTTCGAGGCCGTGGTTGCCCGCGTAGGCGATGCCCTCGACCCCGACCAGTCGTCGCGCCTCCTCGGCTGGACGTCCGGAGATGCAGCCGACCAGGCCGTAGCGCTCGCTCAGGCGTCGCAGCAGCTCGCTGGCCCGATCGGGCACCGTCGCTTGCTCGGGCCGAGCGACGATCGGAGCCAAGGTTCCGTCGACATCGGTGAGGATCGCCGCTCGCGCGGGCTCGGTTCGCAGGGGTGCGAGCGGCCCGAGCGCCGGCGCGCGCTCCCCTCTGCCGGATTCGGGAGACACGCGACTAGTATCGCGCGATGCTCTCCCCACACACGGTGAAGCTCGCCGCGATCGGCACTCTTGCGGGCGTATTCAGCGGCCTCTTCGGAGTCGGCGGAGGCACCGTGATCGTCCCGCTGCTGATCTTCTGGTTCGGCTACGGAGAGCGGTTGGCCACCGGCACCAGCCTGGGGGCGATCGTCCTGATCGGCTTTCTCGGTGCGCTCGCCCAGGGTGGGATCTACGGCAACGTCCACGTCACCACCGGCCTGCTGCTCTCGATCCCGGCGATCGCCGGTGTGGTCATGGGCACGGCGATCCAGCAGCAGATTCCGCAGCGGGCTGTATCCCTCCTCTTCGCCGCGCTGCTGGTCGGCGTCGCGATCGAGTTGATCGTGAGATGAGGGTGGATCGCGAGATTGCCTGGAAGGGGGAGCTGAGCGATGGATGAGCTCTTCGCAGCCTTGATCGCGGTCGCCGGCGGGCTCGCCGGCGGGCTGGTCGGGGTTGGCGGCGGGGTGTTGTTTGTTCCCGCGCTGACGCTCTTCCTCGGCCTCTCGCAAGTCGAGGGCGAGTCGACTTCGCTGCTGATGATCGTGATCGTCGCTCTGGTTGGTGCCTACAGGCAGAACACCTACGGCAACCTCAACCTTCGCGACGCGGTCGTTATCGGCGTCCTCTCGCCACTTGGCGTTTTGATCGGGGTCGTCGTCGCCAACGAGATTTCTCAGCGAGCGCTGGAACTGTCCTTCGCGGCGCTGGCCCTCTATGTCGCCTACGGGTTGGTCCGGCGCGCCTGGCGAGCGCCGGACCAGGCGCGGCAGGAACGCGGGGAGGCTGACTAGCAGCGCTATTTGGTGGATCCTGTGCCGGTCCGCCGCCGCCAGGCATGGTCTACGCTCAAACAGTGGATTCGCTCACTTGGCTTGCCGATGTACCGCAGCTCCGCTCCCCCGTCTTGGTCTGCGCCTTCCGTGGCTGGAACGACGCCGCTGGGGCCGCCTCCGCTGCGCTGGCGGCCATCGCCGACTCCTTTGACGCGGAGCCGATCGCCGAGATCGATCCCGAGGACTACTTCGACTTCCAAGCGACCCGGCCGACGATCGTCCTCTCCGAAGGACAGACCCGCCAGATCGAATGGCCGCAGAACGACCTGATCGCGATCCGCATTCCAGGCGCCGAGCACGACCTCGTCCTCTTCGACGGCACCGAGCCCAACCTGCGCTGGCGGACCTTTTCGGAGACGGTGGCCACTGCCGCCGACGCACTCGGGGTGGAGATGGTGGTCACCCTGGGGGCGCTGGTCGCCGAGGTCTCCCACACGTTGCCGGTGCCGATCACCGGACTCGCATCGGACGAGCAGCTGGTCGAGGAGCTCGATCTGCAGCGGTCCAGCTACGAGGGCCCGACCGGGATCGTCGGCGTGGTCCACGACTCCTGCCGCCAGATCGGGATGACCTCAGCATCGCTGTGGGCGGCGGTGCCGCACTACGTTGCCGCGGTGCCCAACCCGAAGGCGGCGCTGGCGCTGCTGCGCCGCCTCGAGGGCCTGACCGGTATCGCTGTCGACGCGACCGGGCTGGAGGAGGAAACGGCCAGCTACGAAGAGCAGATCGGTCGCGCCGTCGCCGCCAACCCGGAAATCGCCGAACTGGTGGAGCGGATTGAGGCGGAGCAGGTGGAGCAACTGGGTGAGGGCAGCGACGACCTGCCGTCAGCGGACACGATCGCGCGCGAGTTCCAGCAGTTTCTGCAACAGCGCCGCGGCGAGTCGAACTAGCTCAGCTCTCGGCTGCCGGGCAGATCAGCCGGTAGTCGCACCAGCCGCAGACGGTGGGCGAGGGGCGTGGCTCGAAGTCCTGGCCGATGACGCCCTCGCCAACCTGGAGCACCGTGCGCTCGACCCGCTCGGCGTCGTCGGGCTTGGTCGGCGCGGCCACCTTCTCGGCGTCGAGCACGTAGTAATAGCTGCCGGTCTTCGCCTCTAGGTCCCATGCCTCGCGAGCGGCGAGCCGGTAGAGCGCCAGTTGCAGGTCGCTCTTGAGATCGGCTTCGCTCTTGCGCTCGCCGGTCTTGTAGTCGATCAGCTCGTGGCCCCCGTCGGGCAGGCGGTCGACCCGGTCGACCCGTCCCCTTACGTGGTGTTCGCCGATCCGGATGTCGAATTTGCGCTCCAGCCAGACCGGTTCGCTCTCGGATTCGCTCTCCCGCTCCCAATAGAGGCGCATCGCCTCTCGCGCTCGGTCACGGAACTGCAGCTCGTCGTCGCTGCTGCCGAATCCGGTGCGTCGCCAGCCCGTCTCGAAGAGCCCCATCAGGCGCCGCAGGCCGTCCTCGCTGCCCTGGTCGTCCCCTTCTTTGTGGAAGCGCTCGAGGACGTTGTGGATGAGGATGCCGAAGCGCTGGTTAATCGTCGGCTCCTGGGGGATGCCAAAGACGCGGGCGAACTTGTACTTCAGCGGGCAGGTCAGGTAGAGGCCTAGGTCGGAGGCGGAGAGGCTGAGGGAACCATCGCCCCGGCGCGGCAGGAACTCCTGCAGGGAGGGCTCCTGGCGGGCGGCGATCAGCTTGCGCCGGCCCTCTCGCTCGCGCTCGGAGCCGAGCAGGTAGGAGTCGAGCGAGGAGGCGTCGAGCTCCGCCTGTTGCTCCGGCGTGGCGATCTGGCGCAGCAGCCCGTTGACCGCCTCGATTGCCTCTGCGGTGGCCTCGTCTCCGGGCCGTTGGGCGAGCGCCGCAAGCTTCAGCAGCTCCAGGTAGCGGGCGACCGCCCGGTTGACGTCGACCGCGGTGTCGAGCCGCGGCTCCGAGAGCTCGCGCCCCGCTCTCCATGAGGCCTCCAGCATCTGCTCGCGCAGCATGCGGTAGGTCGCGTGCAGCCCCTCGGCCGGGCCAAAGAGCTCCTCTGCGTGGGCCTCCTCCTCACCGTTCGCAGCGGCCAACGCCGCCGCGTAGAAGTCCGACGGACGGGCCTCACCGTCGTCACCACGCTCGACTCGGGCGAGGACGAGGCCGGTACCGGCCGGCCGGCCAATCCGCTCGGCGTTTGCTCCACGCTCAAGTCCGAGGACGAAGACATGCTCGAACTCCATTCCCTTGATCGCGTCACGGGTCAAGCCCTGTACGGCGCCGCGCGCCGGTGGCTCGACCACCCCGGCCGGCTCGACGCCCGCGTCGGCGACGGCGCTCAGGTGGCGGATGAAGTCCCGGGTCGATCCGTTCGGCTCGCGCCGAGCCCAGGCGGCAGCTAGCTCGGCAAGGCGCGAGAGGCCGAGCAGCCGCTCGGCAACCTCCGGCTGCGCGGCAAACAGCCGCTGGCGCCGTAGCCCGACCGCCTCGATCAGCCGCCGCACGAAGACATCGGCGCGCCGCTCCTCCATCGCCGCCGAGGCCGCCCCGTAGAGCTTCAGGAAGGACTGCAGTCGCTCGCGCGCCTCGGGCGGGATCTGCGGGCTCTCAAGCGCTGCCTCGGAGGCGGAGACCATGTCGAGCTTGCGCCGGCGGGCGATCGTCGTCAGCCGTGCAAGGTCGGCCGAGCGCAGCTCGACCGGGGGCCGGGTCAGCGCTCGCGCTGCTGCCGCCGAGTCGGCGGGGTCGGCGAGGATTCGCAGCCAGGCGATCGCGTCGCGCACCTCGGGCCGCTGGAAGAGGGCGGCGGGGCCGGAGAGGTGGAAGGGGACGCCGCGCTCCTCCATCGCCGCGGCCACCGGCCCGCCGCGGGCCGGGTCGTCGACCAACACGCAAATCTCCTCCGGCGCCGTCCCTGCGGCGAGCAGATGCTCCGCCTCCCGCGCCACCGCCTGAGCCTGGGCGCGCTCGTTGGTGCAGCGCCAAAAGCGGGTGGAGGGCTCGCGGAACTGGCGCTCCAAGGCGATCGCGTCGCCTTGGTCGTGCAGCTGGCGAAACCAGCTGGCATTGGGCCCCTCTCCCTCCAGCGCGTAAAGGTGGTTGGGGTTGTCCATGGCCAGGCTGGCGAGGATCGCCCGCTGGGCTGTGGTGGAGTCCTCGAGCTCGTCGACCATCACGTAGGCGAAGCGGGAGGCGATCTCGGCACGGACGTCAGGTTGCTCCTCCAGCAGCTTGGTCAGCGTCAGGTAGACGTCACCGCGGTCGAGGCTGCCGGCGTCGGCGAGGATTCGGTCGTGGGCCGCGATCAACTCCGCCAGCTCGGGGTCGAGCGAGTCCGAGCCTGCCTTCAGCGCATCGATCCGCTCCAGCAGGCGAGCGAGCAGGCCGGCTGGGTTGCCACGAATTTCGTGGCGCCGCAGGGGTAGCTGTTCGAGCCTGTCAAGCAGCATCGCCAGCCGCTCGGCCGGGCCGAGGACATCGAAGAAGGGGTCGAGGTTGGCCGCGGTCGAATGCTCGCGCAGAAGCCGCTCGCCGAGCTGTTCCCAGGTGCCGATCCAGAGCTCCTCGAGGGGGCGGTCGAGCAAGGCCTCGGCACGTTCCCGCAGCCGCTGTGCGGTGGCCCGGGTGGAGGCCAGCACCAGTACTCGTTCGGGTGCGGTTCCGCCTGCCGCCAGCTGGGCAAGCCGGCGCGCAAGGACCTCGGTCTTGCCGGTTCCCGCTTCGCCGATCAGAAGGAGCGGACCGGAGCCGTGCTGGATCGCGCGCTCCTGGGGCTCGGCGAGGGTAAGCATGATCCAACGCTACCGAGTGGGCAGCGTCCATAGGATGATTGTGATGGACGTTTTCTCCGCAGACTGGCCGGGAATCTGCGGCCGCATCGTCGCCGCGCACCAGCAGCTGTTCGAGCAGACGCCCGGGAGCGAGGCGCGCACCGTGTACGAGGGGGTCGGGGAGGGAGGCGATCACAGCCTCGTCATCGACCGGCGCTGCGAGGACGTGGTCTTTGCCGAGCTGGAGGAGCTGGCCGCGGCGGGCGCCTCCTTCCTGGCGATCTCCGAGGAGCGCGGGGAAGTTGCCTTTGGCGACGGCGGCCCGGCGCGGGTCGTAATCGATCCAATCGACGGCTCGCTGAACACCCGCCGCACCCTTCCCTCGCACAGCCTCAGCATCGCCGTCGCCTCGGGCCCCTCGATGGCCGAGGTCGAGTTCGGCTACGTCTACGACTTCGGCGCCGACGAGGAGTTCGCTGCCGCTAGGGCAGAGGGAGCGACCCTGGGCGGTTCCCGGGTCGAGGTTGCCGCCGACCGTGAGAAGCTGGAGCTGCTGGGGATCGAGTCGGCCGAGCCGGGGCGCTTGCTGCCGGTCGCGAAAGCCCTCGAGGGCCATGTCTACCGCCTGCGGGTGATCGGTTCGATCGCGATCACCGCCGCCTACGTGGCCGGCGGGCGCCTCGACGGGATGCTCAGCCTGCGGCCTTGTCGTTCGGTCGACGCTGCTGCCGCCCAGCTGCTCGTCCGCGAGGCGGGTGGCATCGTCGCCTTCGGCGAGTTGGCGCTGAGCGAGGCGGACCTCGGCCTCGATGCTCGCTACCCGATCCTCGCCGCAGCGGGCAAGCAGGGTCTGACGATTGCCCGTAACGCTTTAGAAGAGGTGGTTTAGAACAGGTGTTCGGAAGAACGTATGTTCGCTACACTCGCGAACTCCCCGACTCCCGCAAACCACCTCCGAAGGGATTGATCTTCTAGATGGCAGCAAAAACCAGCAAAAAAGCAAGCACCTCCAAAGCCAAAACCGCGGCGAAAAGCACCCCCGCGCCCATCCCCTCACGTGCCGAGCAGGTCCGCGCCGCCGCAGAGCGCGCGGTCGACCTGCCGGTTGGTGTAGTGCTCGAGGTCAGCGACCGGGTTACCGACTTGGTTGAGCCCTTCAGCGGCCGCAGCGCCGCCGAGAAGCAGCTCAAGTCCTACGGCACCCAGCTGCGCCGCACCGTGAAGCGCACCGAGCGTCGCGGGTCTACCGCCCGTCGCAAGGCGACCACCGAAGCCCGCAAGACCCGCAACCGGGTCGAGCGCGAGGCGCGCAAACGACAGCGCACGGTCGAGACCACCCTGAAGCGCAATCGCAATGAGGTCGAGCAGCGCGTTCGCAAAGCGATCGATGAGCAGACTTCACGTGCACAGGGCCTGGTCGACCAGGTCGGCGAGCAGCTCGCCGCCCTCCGCTAGTCCCACTCCTCCTCAGCGACCCCGCACGATGACTGGCCGCGAGCCTCCGGGTTCGTAGGGCCAGTCGTCTTGCGTGGGGGCGTAGGCGCGGAACTGGAAGCGGGCGCCGCGGCTGTCGTCGTCGCTGAAGCTGTAGGCATAACGGAAACGTCCCCGGCGGTCGGTTTGGATCGTGCGGAACTCTGCCCAGGCTAACCCTGGCACTCGGAACTGCAGCTGCACCGCCTTGCCCGCATCGGGGACGGTCCCCGGTGCTGCGATGACCCGTCCGCGGAATATCAG
>DATNGU010000067.1:0-4096 GCA_035605775.1 Solirubrobacterales bacterium
CCCCGTCGACGCAGCAGCAGGAGGCCTGCTCGCTAGCCCTCTTCTCCGGTGGCGTCCTCGGTCGGCGCCCCGACTGGCTTCGACTCCGGCGAGCCCCGTTGGCGCAGATAGACGGCGAGGATCGCGAAGGAGCCGACGGCGAGGAACTCGGATTGCCAGTTCTGAAAGGTCGACTCCCAGAACTGCGAGCTGCCGATGTAGCTGAGCCATGAAAGCCGGGGCTCGCCGTGATCGTGCTGTTCCTGGTTGTAGGCCGTCATCCCGGTTACCGACTGGGCAAACCAGGAGCCGAAGAAGATCAGGGCCATGACGATGATCAGACTGTTGGAGTAGACCGCCGTCCGCCAGTCGCCGTACTTCGACCACCGCGGCGAGTCCTCGCGAGCGTGGCGTCCGACCATCTGCTCCTTGTCGGACTCGGTTCCCGCCTGGTCGAGTTCCTTCGACTCGGGCGAGCCCTTCTGCAGCAGCCAGACCGTGGCCAGTGCGAAGAGCGCGAATTGCAGGTACTCCGACTGCCAGTTCTCCATCACCCCCTGGCCGAAGCTGGAGGAGCTCAGGTAGCGCCAGAAGCTGATCGGCTCGCCGCTGTGGGCAAGGGCCTCCTCGTTGTAGAGGTTGTGGCCGCTGATCGCCTGGCCAGTCAGGGCCAGCAGGAAGATGGTCAAGAAGAAGAGCGACAGCGAGTTCTCGCGGACGAATCGCTTCATGGCCCCTAGTGGTGGGTGAGGCCGATGATCGAGAAGTAGGTGATCCAGCCGATCAGAATCACGGCCCAGATCAGAGCCATCGCTCGCATGACTACCGGGTTAGGGACATTTCTCGGAAGGCCTTCAAGTTCCAGGCGGCGAAAGAAGTGAGAATCGAGTTCGGCGGCCAGGCAAAAGCCATCGTCAACCGACTCCGCGACCGCCGCGAGCAATCCACTGGGTCGACTTTCGCCTTTTCACCGAGTTCGTAATTGCCCGTTTGCCCGCTTCGCGCAACGGGTAAATTTAGCGTCATGCTCAGAGAGGCGAGATCGACTGTGACGCCAGCCCCCCGCTCTGCGCCTTCTCTTGCTCGAACTCTCCAGGCTTTGCGAATGGTCCGCAGTCGGTCGTCGCGACCGGGCGCTGCGGCTGAGATCAGCGCCATCCGCCGGGGCAGGCAGCTTCCCGGTTAGGCAGCTTGCGCTTTGCCGGAGCCGCGCGGGCCAATTCGGCCGCGGTCAAGACGCCGGGCGGTAGGTGAGGAGGACGACTCCGGAGTTGAACCGCTTTACGTCGTCGAGCTCCATCCGAACGGTTCCCCTGTCGCCGAGCACGTGGAGGTTTCCCTCGCCCCAGACGATCGGGTTCAGGTAGACCTCGTATTCGTCGATCAGGCCCTTCTCGGCGAGGGCGTAGGCGAACTCGCCGCTCCCGTGCATGAACAGGTCACCGTCGACCTCGTCCTTCAGCTTTGGGATCGAGTCCTCGAGGTCCCCCTCGAGCAGGGTTGCGTTCCACTCGAGATCGCCGGACAGGCTGTTGGACCCGACGTACTTCGGCATCGAGTTGACCATGTCCGCCCACTTGCCCGATTGACTTGGCCAATATCCCGCCAGCCCCTCGTAGGTCTTGCGGCCCAGCACCAGCCCACTGGACCTCGCCTGACGCTCGAACGAGTAGTCGCCGTGGTCTCCGTCCGCCTGCACCCACTCGCCGACCGGGTCTATGACGCCGTCGACGGTCGCCTGCGTCGTTGCGATCAGCTTTCCCATCTCGATTCTCCTTTGGTCACGGAAGCTCCCTCTGAGCCCCCTCTACCCATAAGACGAATGGGACACGCGGATTCGACGTTTTCGGGACCTGCCACAGATTCAGCCGGGCGCTATCCGGCGCGACGAAGGCTGCCCACGGCACCACGGTGCGCTCGCGAGCGTGCCGGGCTGCATCGCAAAGGATCTCACCCGCCCGAGCCGCAAGCCGAGCAGGATTCGAGAAACGCCCGGGGCACTGACTCCCTAGCCTTGCGGGCATGAATCTCACTCTCTCCCAATGCTTCGTCATCGTCCATGACCCCGACCTCGCACTGGCCTTCTACCGCGACGCACTCGGCCTCGAACTGCGCAACGACGTCGCCAAAGGGGACTTCCGCTGGATCACCGTCGGCGCCGCGTCCCAGCCCGACGTCGCGATCGTCCTCACGAACTACCTGAACGGCAGCCCCGCCGACGGAGACGCGGTCGCCGCCCTCGTCGCCAAGGGTGCCCTAAACGGAGTCCACTTCCACACCGACGACCTCGACGCTACCTTCGAGAACCTGCGCGCCTCCGGCGCCGAGATCGTTCAGGAGCCGACCGACCAGCCGTGGGGCACGCGGGACCTTGCCGTGCGTGACCCGTCCGGCAATCTGGTGCGCATCGACCAGCCGCCCGCCGGGTAGAGCGGATCAGATCGCGCCAGATGGGCATGGCCAAGGAGAAGGAGACGCAGTCGCCTGCGCTGCACATTGGCGACAGCCACGATCTGATCCGCGTGCAGGGTGCGCGCGTGAACAACCTCAAGGACGTCAGCGTCGAGATCCCGAAGCGCCGGCTGACGGTGTTCACCGGTGTTTCCGGCTCGGGCAAGAGCTCCCTGGTGTTCGGCACGATCGCCGCCGAGTCGCAGCGCCTCATCAACGAGACTTACAGCGCCTTCGTGCAGGGCTTCATGCCGACCCTGGCGCGGCCCGAGGTCGACGTGCTCGATGGGCTGACGACGGCGATTCTCGTCGACCAGGAGCGGATGGGTGCCGACGCCCGCTCCACGGTTGGCACCGCCACCGACGCCAACGCGATGCTGCGCATCCTCTTCAGCCGACTCGGGCAGCCGCAGATCGGCTCGCCCAGCGCGTTCGCTTTCAACGTCCCCTCAGTCCGAGCGAGCGGTGCGATCACGGTCGAACGAGGTTCCAAGAAGACCGTGAAGGCGACCTTCAGCCGCACCGGCGGCATGTGTCCGCGATGCGAGGGCCGGGGCTCGGTCACCGACTTCGACCTGTCTCGGCTGTACGACGACAGCAAGTCGCTCAACGAGGGTGCGCTGACGATCCCCGGCTACAGCATGGATGGTTGGTACGGCCGCATCTTCCGCGGCTGCGGCTTTTTCGACCCGGACAAGCCAATCCGCAAGTACACCAAGAAGGAACTGAACGACCTGCTCCACAAGGAACCGACCAAGATCAAGGTCGACAACATCAACCTGACGTACGAAGGCCTGATCCCGAAGATCCAGAAATCGTTCCTGTCCAAGGACGTCGGCGCGCTGCAGCCGCACATCCGCGCCTTCGTGGAGCAGGCGGTGACGTTCACCACCTGCCCCGAGTGCGACGGCACCCGGCTAAGCGAGGCGGCCCGGTCGTCGAAGATCAAGGGGATCAGCATCGCCGACGCCTGCGCGATGCAGATCAGCGACCTGGCCGAGTGGGTCTGCGGCCTCGACGAGCCGTCGGTGGCGCCGCTGCTCGCGGCGCTGGGGGAGACCCTCGACTCGTTCGTGGAGATCGGGCTGGGCTACCTCTCGCTCGACCGCCCGTCGGGCACGCTTTCGGGCGGCGAGGCGCAACGCACCAAGATGATCCGCCACCTCGGGTCCTCGCTCACCGACGTCACCTACGTCTTCGACGAGCCAAGCATCGGGCTACACCCGCACGACATCGCGCGGATGAACGAGCTGCTGCTGCAGCTGCGGGACAAGGGCAACACGGTGCTGGTCGTCGAGCACGAGCCGGAGGCGATCGCGATCGCCGACCACGTTGTCGACCTCGGCCCGGGTGCCGGCACCGAGGGCGGCGAGGTGGTGTTCGAGGGCACTGTCGAGGCGCTGCGGGCCAGCGACACGCTCACCGGGCAGCATCTGGACGACCGCGCCTCCCTGAAGCCGTCGGCGCGGACGCCGTCGGGGTCGCTGGAAGTCCGCGGCGCCAGCACCCACAACCTGCAGGACGTCGATGTCGACATCCCGCTCGGTGTGCTGGTCGTCGTCACCGGCGTGGCGGGCTCGGGCAAGAGCTCCCTGATCCACGGCTCGGTGTCGGGCCGGGACGGCGTGGTGGCGGTCGACCAGGGCGCCATCAAGGGCTCGCGGCG
>DATNGU010000068.1:0-11845 GCA_035605775.1 Solirubrobacterales bacterium
AGGAGATTCTTGCCTTCACCTTCACCGAGAAGGCCGCCGCCGAGCTGCGCCAGAGGATCCGCGCAGCGCTGGAGCTGCGAGCAGAGGCTGGCTCGGAGCGGGCTCGCGAACTGCTCGGCGGGCTCGGTGGCGCCTGGGTGACGACGATCCACGGCTTCTGCAGCCGGCTGTTGGCCGCACACCCGGTCGCGGTCGGGATCGATCCCCGCTTCCGCGTGCTCGACGCGCCGGAGACCGAACGAGAGGCGCAGGGGGCCTTCGACGAAACGCTGGAGGCGTTCCTGGCTGGCGGCGACGAGGCCCGCGAGGCGACCGTTGCGGCATTCGACATCGCCGGGCTGCGGGGGATGGTCTGCGGTGCCCACGCCGAGCTGCGCAGTCGCGGCCTGGCCGAGCCGCGCCTGGCCGAGCCGCCGCCCGCCGACCTGGGAGTGGCCCTGCGCGTCGCCGGCGAGGTCGCCGCGACGACGCTCGAGGAGTTGCGACCAGCTGATCCGAACCTCGATCTGGTCGAGCGAGCGCTGGCAGTCCTCTCCCAGCCGCACGGCAACGTGCCGAACCTCGATCAGCTGGATGCCCTGCGAACCGACAGCAAGGCCAAGTCGATGGCCGCCTACCGGGAGGCGATCGACACGGCCGTCACGCGTGCCGCCGAGGCCGGCGAGGGCGGTAGCGCCTACCGTCACCTGGCGGAGCTGCTGGAGTTGTACTCGGCGCGCTTCAGCGCAGCAAAGGAACGGCGCGCCGGGGTCGATTTCGAGGACCTCCAGCTGCTCGCCGTGCGTCTACTGGAGCAAACCGAGACGGGGGCCGCTTACCGAGCCCGCTTCAGCCATCTACTCGTCGACGAGTTCCAGGACACGAACCGGTTGCAGCTACGCCTGATCGAGGCTCTGCGCGGGCCAGGCAGCAAGCTGATGGTCGTGGGCGACGAGCTGCAGTCGATCTACGGCTTCCGCCACGCTGACCTCGACGTGTTTCGCGAGCAACGCCGCGCGATCGAAGCGGAGCGCAATGGCGAAACGATCGCGCTCAGCGGCAACTTCCGCTCGCGACCAGAGGTGATCGGGGCCGTCAACGCCGTCGGCGAGAAGCTGCTCGGCGACAGCTTCCGCCCCCTGCGCGTCGGCGCCCTGCCCGAACGCGAGTCCCCGCCTGGCGCAGGACCCGCGGTCGAGCTGCTGCTGACCGGGCGTGACGGCTGGGACGGCGACGAGATCGAGCTGGAGCCGGCGATCGATGCCCGCACCCCCCTCAACCAGCTCGCCGAGGCCCGCTTCCTTGCGACCCGCCTGCGCGAGCTTGTCGACGGGGGAGTCGAGCGCGGCGAGATCGTCGTGCTGCTGCGCGCCTTCACCCATCTCGACGCCTACGAGGACTCGTTGGAGCGAGCCGGCCTGCGCCCCTACGTGGTGGGCGGGCGAGGCTACTGGTCCCAACAACAGGTCTCCGATGTCTGCGCGTTGCTGGCGACGATCGCCAATCCACTCGACGACCAGGCGCTGTTCGGGGCCCTCGCCTCGCCGGCCTGCGGCGTCGCCCCTGACACCCTCTGGCTGCTGCGAGCGGCGACGGGCAAGGGCAGGAGCATCTGGCGCACAATCGAGGCGGTGTCTGGCCTCGGGGAGGCCGAGCTCGATGACCCCCGACGGCTCGAGCAGATCCCCAAGTCGGACTTGGCGTTGCTGAACCGCTTCGCGACGAGGGTCGTCGCCCTGCGCGAGCGGGCGCCGTACCTACCGCTCGCCGACCTGATCGACGCCACGATCACCAAGACCGGCTACGACCTCGCGGTGCTGATGCGGCCCGCGGGGGAGGCTCGCTTCGCCAACCTGCGCAAGCTGATGCGGCTCGCAGCCGAGTTCGAGGCCGGCGAGGGCCGCGACCTGCGCGGCCTGCTCGACTTCCTCGCCGCACGGGCCGAAGCGGACGTGGACGCACAGGCGGCAACCGCAGTCGAGGGACACGACGGGGTGCGGATCATGACCATCCACAGTGCCAAGGGACTCGAGTTCGGGGTGGTGGCGGTCCCCCACCTCTCCCGCAGCCTCCTGGCCGGCTCGCGGACCCCGCTGCTAACCCTTGGACACGAGACGGAGTCGCCCCGGATAGGCCTGCAGCTGCGCCGCCTCGGCGCCCCCTCGCTAAACCTCTACGCCCACCGCGAGCTTCGCGAGGAGGCGCGGCAACGCGACGCCGAGGAGGAGCTGCGCCTCTTCCACGTCGCCGCAACCCGGGCCCGTGAACGGCTCATCTTCAGCGGTGTGGTTCGGCCGGAGGCCGCTCGCGAAATCAGCCCGGGCACGCCAGTGGTCGAGCGAATTGCCGAGGCCTTCGAGATCGACCGTTCTGCGGACTCCGCCGTCCAGCTTGCGCCGCCGCAAGCGCGGGAGGGACTCGCGGCGAGCTTCGAGCCGTCCGAGCTCGCGACTCGCGTCAACCTCGCCTCTCCCGAGCGTGCCGCGCTGCTGACCGGAGTGAAACGACAGGCTGACGCGGCTCCCGATCCCGGTCTCGGCCCAGCTCCACTGCTCCAACGGCGAGCGCCGGCGAAAGCCGCCCGTCCACTCTCCTACACGGCCATCGCTGCCCACGAGAAGGACCTCGACCGCGGCCGAGCCGAGCCGAACCTCGACCCGACCGGTGGCGTTCGCACTCTTCCCCGTCCATCGGTGTTAAGTGCGAACGCTGCGGAGTGGAGCGACGATGAGCGCGAGGAGGCGCTTGCCCGCGGAATCGCGGTTCACAACCTGCTCGAGTGGAGCGCGAACAACGACTGGCAGGAGCCGCCTGCAGAGCTGGTCGGCCGCTTCGTCCGCTCGGCAGGGCTTGGTCCTAGTTCGGACCGCGTCGTGCTCGATCCGGTCCGCGCCTGGCTCGGATCCCGCTTCTTCGCCGAGCGTGTTCGTCGGGCCGGCCGCAGCCGCGCCGAGGTTCCGATCCTGCTCCCCCTTGGCGACACGCTGCTGCGCGGCTCGATCGACTTGCTGGTCGAGAGCGACGGAGCCCCGCCGCTGATCGTCGACTACAAGACCGATCGCCTCGAAGGGGACGACCCCACTCGGTGGGTGGACCGCTACGCGATCCAACGGGACGTCTACGCCCTCGCCGTGCGGGGGGGCCTGCAGAGCACTGAAATCGAAGTCGCCTACGTTTTCCTCGAGCGGCCGCAGCAACCGGTCGTGGCGCGCCTCGGCTCCGCGGATGTCGAGGCAGGCCAAGCGCGCCTCAGCGAGGCGATCGAGCGCATCTCGGTGGATCGTCCGCGAACGACCTAGGCAGGCGCGTAGCGGTGATGGATGGCCAGCGCGTTCCCGTCCGGATCGGCGAAGAACGCCTGGTGACAGACCCCCGAATCGAGGGTGTCGCCCGCGAAAGCGACGCCGCGCGATTCGAGCTCGGCTCGTGCTGCTGCGACGTCGTCCACCCTCAGCTCGATCGGGTGGTTGTTCGCGCGGAACTCGATGCCGAACGCGTCGGATTGCATCACGGCGATCGTCAGGTTGCCGGTCTCGAACTCGGCGGCGGGTTTATCTCCCCAGCGCTTCGACTCGGACAGTCCCAGCGTGCCTCCGTAGAACTCAACCGCAGCGTCGAAATCCTTGGTCGAGACGGTGATGAAATCGGTGCCTTTTATGAGGGGTGACTGCGTCAACGCTGACTCCCTTCGTCGTTAGGTGGTCTCGCCCGGCGCGCCGGGCACCCGCTCGAGCTTGGCAGCGAGCTCGTCGAGCCGCAACTCTTCAAGCCCCTCGCTTACGGCGTCCAGCTCCGCCGAGCAGTAGGTGACCAGCTCGCGGCCCTCGCGACAGAGCTCGAGCGTTTCGCGCAGACCCGCCTGACCCGAGTCGAGGCGATCGATGATCTGCTCCAGCCGCTCAACCGCGGCCTCATAAGACTCAGGCTTCTCGTTCATCCGTCTCTCCGTGCTGGTCTATCTCCGCGCCGACGCCGCCGTCGGCGAAGCGCAGTTTGACGCGCCCGGCGGCGATCGCGACCGCCGCCGAGGTCACCGGCTCGCCGCCTGGGTCCTCCGCGAGCGCGTAGCCACGCTCCAGAGTGCGCTCGGGGTCGTGGGCGCGAAACGCCACCTCGGCCCGCCGCAGCGCCTCGCGCCGGCTGCTCGCTTCCGCTCCGACGGCACGACCCGCGGCGCGACCCAGGACGACCGCTGCAATGCGGTGCTGGTAGGTGCGACGCTCCGCCAGACCGCGTTCGGCAGCGGCGCGAATCTCCCGGGTCTTCTGGTTCAGGGCCACTCGCTCCCGCCGCAGCGCTCGCGCTGGCCCGCGAGCCAGCGCAACCAAGTGGCGATTGCGGTTGCCGATGGCGCCCTCGCTCACTCGCCGCAGGGTGGCTGCGTTGCGCTCCAAGGAGCTCCGCGCCGCGACGCAGTCGAGCGGTACCGCCGCCTCGGCGGCGTGGGTCGGGGTCGAACAGGCAACCGCGGCGACGTCGTCGATCAAAGTCGAATCGCGCTCGTGGCCGACCGCGCTGATCACCGGCACCCGCAGCATCGCCACCGTGCGGCAGAGGGTCTCGTCGCAAAAGGCCCAGAGGTCGGCGAGGCTGCCCCCACCCCTGGCGACGACGATCGTCTCGATCTCAGGACGGGCCGCCAAATCCTGAATCGCCGTGGCGATCGCCGGGGCGGCGCGACGGTCCTGGACCGGCGCGAAGGCCCAGACCACCCTGCCGGCCCAGCCCCGCCGTCGCAAGCCGGCAAGCAGGTCACGCCGGGCGGCGCCGCTTTCGGCAGTTACCACGCCGATCGCTCTTGGCAGTCGCGGCCGAGACAGCTGTCCCTGCAACTCGAAGAGGCCCTCGGAGCGGAGCTGTTTGCGCAGCGCCTCGAGCCTGGCAAGCAGGTCTCCCTCACCGGCGAGGCGGATATGCATGGCGCGGAAAAAGAAGCTGGGCGAGGACTGGGCGCTGCCCCGGTAGTAGTCGGGACCGCCGCCGATGACGACTTCGGCGCCGTCACGGAGGCCCTCCTCGGGGAGCTCCAACTTCTCTAACTCGTTAAGCCAGATCGCACACGGGACGGCGCCCTCGGCGTCGCGTAGCTCGAAATAGACCTGAGCCTTGCTGCGGCTGAGGCCGGTCACCTCACCGATCAGCGACACCCGTGCGCGCCGGCGCATCTCTTCCTCCAGCTTGCGGGCATATCTCCCAACCGGAAACGGACCGGGTAAATCCACGCGGCGAGACTAGACCCTCTAGAGGCCTACCCGGCGCGCTTCCAGCGCTGGGCCCAGGATTTGAGCTCGACGATCGCCGGGCGCAGCTCCGATCCCGCCTCGGTGAGTGAGTAGGTGACGCGCACCGGCGAACCCGCTTCAACCTCGCGCCCGACCAGACCCTCCCCCTCGAGCTCGCGCAGACGCTGTGAGAGCAGCCGGTCGGAAAGCCCGGGCACCGCCTTGCCCAGCTCGCCAAAGCGCAGCGGCCCCTCGGTGAGGGCGCAAACGATCGCCCCGGTCCAACGCTTGCCGATCAGCTCGATCGCAGCGTGGAAATGAGGGCAGACCCCGGCGGGCTGCTCTTGGGTGCGCATTGCCTCCACCTCGATTCAGCTTACTGAACGTAAGTGACGGCCCAGGAGAGGCGCCTGCTTGTATTGGCACCGTGACCGTTCTCGACTGGGCGATCGTCGCCTTCACCGTCGCCTTTGCCATGTGGGGCTACAGGCAGGGCTTGATCGTCGGCGTGCTCACCCTGCTCGGGTTCGCCGCCGGCGCCCTGGCGGGGAGCAGAACCGCGCCGCTGCTGCTGGACGAAGGCTCGAATTCCCCCTACGCGCCGCTGTTTGCGGCGATCGGCGCACTGCTGGTCGGCGCGCTGGTAGCGGTAACGCTGGAGAGCTTGGCGCTCGGTTTGCGCCAGCGCCTGATCCGCGGCCGGACACTGCACCTTGCAGATGGGGCCGGCGGCGCGGCGCTGATCGCTGCAGTGGCCTTGGGGCTGACCTGGGTCTTCGGCGCCGTCGCTCTGCACGCGCCGGGCACGGCCCAGCTGCGGGCCGACGTGCAGCGCTCCGCCATCCTGCGCCAACTCAACGAGTTACTACCGCCGTCAGGGCCAGTTCTCCACGCCCTCAACCGAGTCGATCCGGCACCCTCGATCGCCGGCCCGACCACGCCGGTGGCGCCACCGGACCCAGCCATCGCCTCCAACCACGACGTACGCCGCGCAAGCCGCTCAGTGGTGCGCGTGTTGGGCACCGCCTGCGGCCTCGGCGTCGAGGGATCGGGCTGGGTGATCGAACCGGGGCTGGTGGTCACCAACGCCCACGTCGTCGCCGGCGAGGACGACACCACCGTGACGACGATCGACGGCGCCTCGCTCGACGCCGTGCCAGTGCACTACGACCCCGCCAACGACCTCGCCCTGCTACGGATCGAAGCTGCGATCCCGGCCATGACGACGGCCTCTGATCCGCAAAGCGGGACCGCGGGCGCGGTCCTCGGCTATCCCGAGAACGGCCCCTACGCCGTCTCGGCCGCTCGCCTCGGCGAGACCAGCACGGTGATCAGCGAGGACGCCTACGGCAACGGGCCAATCCACCGCTCCATCACCTTCCTGCGTGGCAGCGTCCGTAGCGGCAACTCCGGCGGGCCGCTGGTCGACTCCGGCGGCCGCGTGATGGCCACCGTCTTTGCCGCCACGACCTCGGGCCCCACGGGCGGCTTCGCCATCCCCAACGAAGCAGTTCGCTCCGCACTCGACGAGACGGCGACGCCCGTAGACACGGGTCCCTGTACGGGCTGAGCCGTCGCCGACCTGATCCACCACTAAATTCCCGCACAGTGAAAACCCTGCCTCCCGAGGTGCTGCGGCGTCGCCGTCTCGTCACCCGCGCGCTTCCCCTTACGGTCATCGCAATCGTCGCCTTCGCCCTCGGCGCCTCCGCGGGCGGGCCGGGGTCGCCGGAAAAGGAAGCCGCCGAGCGTTTTGGCGAAGCCTGGGCTCGCAAGGACCTCGCGGCGATGTACCGCGAGCTGAACGAAGTCTCGCGCCGCTCGGTGGGCGAAGACGAGTTCGTTAAGGCCTATCGGGAAGCGGCCGAGATCGCCACCCTGCGCCGCCTCGACGCGGGCTCGGCCGGGGATCCCGATAGCGATGGCGGCGGGATTCTGGTCCCGATACCAGTGGAAGCGGGCACGGCCGCCTTCGGCGAGGTGGACGCAGCGGTGAGCATCCCCTATGCGGACGGAGGAATCGCCTGGAACCCGAGCCTGGTCTTCCCCGGCCTCGAACCAGACGAGCACCTGGAAAACAGGGTCAGCCTGGCACCGCGGGCGCCGATCCTGGCCAAGGACGGGACGCCGCTCGCCGACGGCCCTGCAGAAGCTCGCGAACACCCGATCGGCAGCGCGGCGATCGACGTCACCGGCGAAGTCGGCATGGCCGAGGAAGAAGACCTGGCGACGCTAGCCCGCCAGGGCTTTCCGGCCGGCACCCCGGTTGGCATTAGCGGGCTCGAGCAGGCGTTCAACGCTCGCCTCGCGGGCCGCCCCGGAGGCTCTCTGCTCGCGGTGCGAAACGACGGCGGCTCAGCTCGGATCCTTGCCCAGGCCGAGCCTCGGCCCGGAGCCCCCGTAAAGACGACCATCGACCCGGAGCTCCAGCTTTCCGCGGTGTCGGCCCTCGCCGGGCGGGCCGGCGGCGTTGCCGTGCTCGACGTCCGCGACGGCAATGTCCGGGCCCTCGCCGGACAGGCCTTCTCGGCTCCCCAGCCACCGGGATCGACCTTCAAGATGATCACCACTACGGCTGCCTTGGAGAAGGGGGTCGTTTCGCTCGACGACGAATTCGAAATTGTCGACGGCGTCAATGTCGGTGGCCGTTTCATCAGCAACGCCAACGGGGAGTTTTGCGGCGGTACCTTCCGCGAAGCCTTCGCCGAGTCCTGCAATGCAGACTTCGCCCCGCTCGGGCCGAAGATCGGCAACGACGATCTGGTCGCAACCGCCGAACGCTTCGGCTTCAACTCTCCCCTCACCCTCTACGCGCCGAGTGTCGTCGCGGCAGTCGAACCACCGGAGTCGACGATTCCAGCCGAAATCGGCGACGAACTCGACCTCGGCGTGAGTGCGATCGGTCAGGGCGAGATCCTGGCGACTCCGCTGCAGATGGCAAGCGTCGCCCAGACGATTGCCAACGGCGGTGTCCGCGAGCCGACTTCCGTGGTCGCCAACCGCAAACTGCGACCCGAAGCAGAGCCGGTGCGGGTGATGTCGGAGGGAATCGCCGCCGAGCTGACCGAGCTGATGATCGGCGTAGTTACCAGCGGCACCGGCTTCGCCGCCGCGATTCCGGAGGCGCAGGTGGCGGGCAAGACCGGAACTGCCGAGCTGGGGCCGCGCCCGGATCAAGAGGACGAGGAAGAACCCGAGCAGATCAAGGATGCCTGGTTCGCGGCCTTCGCCCCGGCGGAAAAGGCCAGGCTGGCGGTCGGCGTACTGCTGATCGAAGCCGAAGCGGCGGGCGGAGAAGTCGCCGCCCCGGTCGCAGCCCAGGTCCTCTCGACCGGGCTCTGACGGCGAGATTGCTGATCCCACGAATCCCCAGCGCGCTGCGCGATCGCCGACAGGACCGAAGCTACGCAGCGCCCTCAAACTCTCCAAGCTCATGAGATCCCTGGAGGAGAGCAAGGCGCTCAGGGAGTCTCAAAGCTTGGGCGGGACGAGCGGGATGGCAGGTGCGCCTCTGCGGGAATGTCGCGAAGCGGCGAAATGCAATCTGACCACCGCGCGGCGAAGCCGCGCACCAGGTTCACCCCAGCGCGCAGCGCTGGGGTGTCAATTCCCGCAGAGGCGCACCTGCCATCCCTTCCACCTCCGGAGGAGCAGGATTGGCCGCCTGGACCTACAGGTCGAGCGTTACTTCGGCCGGGCCCTCGGGATCGGGTATCTCGAGGATCAGCGGCCGGTTCTCTGAGGCCGAAGCGGGCAGATCGAAGATGACCACGGAGCCCTCGATCGGCCCCTGCTGCGGGGTCGAGTCGAGCACCGGGATCTGTTCCTGCGATTCGACTTCACCCCCGAACGGAAGCGCGTAGAGGCTTTCGCTTGGGATCGCGTCGAAGGTCTCGTGGTCCGCATCGGTGATCGTGAACGAGTTCGCCAGCGTCTGCGGCTCTTCGCTCTCGTTCTGAACTTCGAAGAAGACGCCAAAGTAGCTGTGCCCGGGCGGCAGCTGCGGCTGTCCAACTAAGTAGGCGGAGTCCTCGTTGTCGTTGGGATTGAGGAAACGGGAGAAGACGGCGTTGTACTGAAGCTCGCCCAGCTTCACCGGCTCACCCTCGACCACCTCCCTGGAATCGCTGGAGTAGCCGCAAGCGGAGACGACAAGCGTGATCGATGCGAGCGCTAGGGCGACAAACAGCGGCAGGGCGATTCTGCGGTGGTGGGCCATCGGCGGCGAGAGTCTATTAAGCCGGTCTACGGGATGCCGGTCGCGTGGGGATTGCCGCCCGCCAGGGCAACAGGAGCCGCAGCGGTCTCGGCGCCCTCGAGCTCGTCGCGCAACCGCCGCACCGCCTCCCTCCAGCCCCGCTGCTGCCAGAACGACGCCCCGCTCATCACCTCTACGGCCTTGTCAACGGGGTTAGACGGCTCGGTCCAGTGCGAAACCCGGACCGTGGTCAGCAGACCGCTGCGCTCCAGCAGCTCCCAGACGGTGGTTGTCGGGATCCGGTTGCCGCGACCCCCGCGGCCCCGCTCGACGATCTTGTGCGGCTCCTCGAGCTGATCGATTGCGGTGTCCATCCAGACCGACCGCAGTGGCTGCGCGACGCGGAACCGGGCACCCGCGCCGATTCCCCGCGACTCAATTCGGGTCAGGTGGAAATCGTCAAGAAAGTGGTCAGTGAACGAGGGGCGCAAGGCCAGGTCCCCGAGCACTTCGAAGGCCCGCTCTCGCGGGACATCGATCTCAATCTCTGCGCTGACCGGGCCCATGCGAGGGCGCGATTCTAGTGTCTGCTCTGCGCTCGGCGTTTGGGAGGGGCGATTTTCGGGGTATTTGCTTGCGGCAAACCCCGGATGCCCGGGCTTATACAAGGCGCTAGGATCGAACAATCGATTGCGCCGGGAAGGAGTAAGCATCTCTACCAGCCTCACCCCCACCCCAGGCTCCGATAGCTACGCCACCGGGACATTCCCTGGCCCTGGCACTTATTTCTGCGTCGAGTGTGGCTCCCAGCTCGCGCTCCATGAGGATGACCGCCTTCCCGACTGCCCCCACTGCGGCACTTCGAGCTTCAGGCTCGACTCGATCTTCGAGTCGATGCAAGAGCACGGCGGGACGACTGCCGAGTTTCAAGCTCCGACCGAGATCGTGTCGCCGGACTGGCTCGACGAGGCGCGGGAACGACTCAAGCCCGGTAGTCGCCATCTCCTTTGCCGCAACGACGATGGCAAGATCCTGGACTTCGCGATAGAGCCTGGCTGGACGCGGATCGGCCGCAGCGTTGCCGCCGACATCCACCTCGACGACCCCAGCGTTTCCCGTCGCCACGCGCTCGTCGTCTCCGAATCCGGCGAGTCGCTGCGAGTGCTTGATGACCGCAGCCTCAACGGCATTCTCGTCAACGGCGACAAAGTCGAGTGGGGCAAGCTCGAGGACGGCGACGCGCTGACAATCGGTCGCTACCGCCTCTTCGCCCTCGAAGGCTGAGAAAACGCGCAAATTCCGGCCTACGACGGCCGTAGGATGCCTTCCGTGACCTTCGACCAGGATCCGTCCCTCGCGGCCGAGCAGGCCCGCGCCCGCCTGCACGAAGAGATCGAGCGGGTCCGCACTGGCGTCGAGGAGATGCTGGCCGAGCAGGGAGGCGGCGATGACGCAGACCTGCGCAGGGAGCTGGACGAGCTCCGCGAGGAAACGAGGCGCTACGTCAAGAAGCGCGTCGGCAAGAGCGAGAAGCGCTTCGAGAAGCGCGTAGGCAAACTGGAGCGCCGCATCGACCAGGTCGAGGCAGACCGCCAGCACGCCGAGTGGCGCATCCACACGAACACCGAGGCGATGCTCGACGGCCTTTTGCGTGAGGTGCGGGCGATCGCCGACCTCCTGACCAGGACCAGGTAGCTGCTTACTCGGTCGAGATGCTCGGGTCCGCCTGCACCTTGTGCGGCACGACCATGAGGAAATTCTCCGCCGCACTGGATGCCAGCGACAGCATCCGCTCGGCCTCCTCGTCCTGGCCGGTGGCGCGCAGCTCGTCCGCATAGTGCGAAAGCAGGTCTTCGAGGTCGAGGTGGCCCTCGGAGTCGATCTCCTTCAACTCCACTTTGGCGCCCTCGCCAAGGCGTGCCTGGATAGCCTCACGGTCGATCCCGAAGGCATTGTGGCGGACGTAAACGCGGCCACCGGTCATCCCAGCGCAGGCCCAGGGGCCGAGATCGCCGAGCACCACAGCACGACCCGAGGTCATGTACTCAAACGCGAAGCCCTTGGCGTTGGCGCGATCGACCACGCAGCCGCGGCTGTCGTCGATCTCACCCTCGGGCTCGCCGCCAAGCACGACGTCGGCGCCGGAGAGGCGGATGCAGAAGCGCGAGTCGGCGGAGCCCTGGACGAAGAGACGTCCGCGCTGAGCGCCGTAGGCGAAAGACTTGCCGACCGAGCCGTTGAGCCGCTTGCCCTTGGCCCCTTTGCCCTTTAACACGGCGACGGTCCCACCGAGCATCGTCTTGCCGACGCCGTCCTGGGCGCCACCCTCGACCCGGATCGAGACCCCATATGAGTTGAACGCGCCGAACCCCTGACCCGCGACAGAGCCGCCGTTGAACTCGAGGCTGGCGAGCACCTCGTCGCCGTTGGGCTCGGGACCGTCTTC
>DATNGU010000069.1:0-9748 GCA_035605775.1 Solirubrobacterales bacterium
CAACCGCGCGGCGGCACCACGATGGCTGATCTCGTTCTTTTCCGCCTGGCTGATCTCCGAATAGGTGCGGTGATCATCGGAGCCGGTTGCGTCGGGTACGAAGGCGGGGTCGTAGCCGAATCCGCCCGCGCCGCGCGCCTGCTCGATCAGCTGGCCCTCGCAGCGCGCCTCGAAGACATGCTCAGAGCCATCGGCTTCGACCAGCGCTAGGGCACACACGTAATAGGCCCCCCGCTCGCTTCCGGCGGCGGCGACCTCACGCAGCAGCTTTTCGAGGTTCTCCTCGTCGGTCGCACCCTCGCCGCCGTAGCGAGCCGAGTGGATTCCGGGGCGCCCACCGAGGGCCACGGCCCCGATCCCCGAGTCGTCGGCGATCGTGGGCTCACCCGTCGCCTTGTGCGCGGCGCGCGCCTTATCTAGCGCGATCGCGGCAAAGCTCTCACCGTCCTCGGGGGGCAGCGTGACCTCCTCCGGCAAGGGCTCCAGCTGGACCCCGGGCAGCAGTTCGCGCATCTCGCGCAGCTTGTGCCTGTTGCCCGTGGCGAAGATCAAGTCCCGATCAGGCCCCGGCTACCCGCTCCTGCACCTGGCGCAGCCTCGAAATGCCCATCTCGGCGAGGCCAAGCAGCTCGTCGAGTGAGGCGCGCGAGAGCGGCGTCCGCTCTGCCGTCGCTTGCACCTCGACCAGGCCCCCGTCACCGGTCATGACCACGTTGGCGTCGACTTCGGCGTTGGAATCCTCGCCGTAGTCGAGATCGCAGAGCGCCCGCCCGTTCACCATGCCGACACTGACCGCCGCGATCGATCCGGTCAACGGCATCATCTCGATCTTTTTCGCGTCGAGCAGCTTCTGCAGCGCCAGCCGCAGCGCGACGTAGCCACCGGTGATCGCGGCACAGCGGGTGCCCCCGTCGGCTTCGAGCACGTCGCAATCGACGTAAATGCTGCGTTCGCCCAACGCCTTGAAGTCGACCACCACCCGCAGCGAGCGGCCAATTAGCCGCTGGATCTCGACCCCGCGGCCGTCCTGCTTGCCGCGCGAGACGTCGCGTGCCTTGCGATCCCCAGTCGAGGCCGGCAACATCGCGTACTCGGCGGTGACCCAGCCTTTGCCGCGCCCCTGCATCCATTTCGGCACCGACTCGTTGACCGACGCAGTGCAGATCACCCGCGTTTTGCCGATCGAGATCAGCGCCGAGCCGTCCGCCGAGGCGACGAAACCTGGGTCGATGTCCACCGGCCGGATGTCGGCCGGCGCCCTGTCGTAGCTGCGCGAAGCTGGCATGGTCCGCGAGTCTGTCATGCGCGCGCTCGGCTCGGCGCTGAGCGGGCGGCCCGCATTGCGAGCCGCCCTGCGCCAATGTCATTTGAAAGACACTTTGTCGACCGCCTCCTTGATCTTGTCGACGATCACACCGGCGAGCTCAGTGCCCTGTTTCCCGTTAAATCCCTTCATTGCCGCAACCATTCCCACCATCAGCAGCGAGACAAGCAGGATCAGGCCGACGTACTCGACCGTCCCCTGCCCGCGTTGCCCGCCGACAAGGGTGCGAATCGCACGCACCCGCCACTCGATCGCAGCGTGCGCGAAACCCATCAGCGCGTAGATCATCGAAGCCTCCTTTTCGCGTTTGGCTCGATGCTCCGGCGCCTCATGTCACCGATCTAGACGTGAGAGGGCCAGCTCTGCGGCTGAAATGTCAAAAGTCAGAGACGAACCGACGCCGAGCCCGGCTACGGATACCCTCAGCGCCGAATGCGGGTGCTGGTCGTCACCAACTTCACTGCGGACGCCGCCGCGCCCCAGCGCGGCCGATGGGTGCGCGACCAGGTCGCGGAGATCCGCCGGCTTGGCGTCGACGTCGACGTGTTCAGCTTCCCGCGCGGCTCCAGCCACTACGTCCCGGCCACGCTGCGCCTGCGCCGGCTGTTGCGCCACGAGCGCTTTGATCTCGTCCACGTTCACTACGGCCTGACCGCATGGTGCGGGGTGCTGGCCGGCGCCCGCCCGCTGGTGGTCACCTTCCACGGCACCGACATCCGCCACCCAGTCGTGGGACCGCTCTCGCGCCGCCTCGCCCGGCGCGCCGACCTGGTGGCTGCCGTCTCGCGCACCCTCTTCGCCCCCGAGGACGGCAGGCCAGGCCTTCCCGCCGTGCCCGGCGCCGCCGTCCTACCCTGCGGACCCGACCTTGGCCGGTTCCACCCGATCCCGCGGGCCGAGGCACGACGTGAGCTGGGCCTGGACGCCGACGGTCGCTACCTGCTCTTCCCCGCCAACCCCAACCGGCCCGAGAAGCGAGCTGACCGCGCCGCCGAGGTGGCCGCTGCAGCGGGAGCCGAGCTGCTGACCGGGGGCTCGATCGATCCCGACCGGATGCCGCTCTGGGTCAATGCCGCCAACGCGGTTCTGGTCACCTCCGACTACGAGGGCTTTGGCCTCGCCTGCGTCGAGGCTCTCGCCTGCGACGTCCCCGTCCTCTCAACCCCGGTCGGAATCGCGCCGTTCGCACTCGCAGGGGTGACGGGCACGGTCTGCGCTCGCTTCGATTCGGCAGCATGGAGCGAGGCGGTCCGCCCCCATCTTGCGACGCCGAACCCCCGAGTCGAGGGCGCCGCGCGAGCCGCCTCTCTGTCGGCAGAGCGAATGGCAGAGCGGACGATCGTGGCCTACCGCGAGCTTCTCGGTCAGGACCAGCCGACTAGGTAATAGATTGAACCCCGGATGAGCGACAAAGTGCCCGACCCCGGCAGCGACGACCTCAGCGTGCAGGTGGAGGTGGCCGAGCGCCGCCTGCGCGAGGCCGCCGAGTCTGCCGCCGCCGCCACGGAGCGTGCCACCGCGGAGATCAGGGCCCTCGAAGCCGACCTCGAGCGAGAGCGGCAGCGCAGCGCGGAAGATCAGGAGCGCCTGCGGCGGGAGCACGCCGAGGAGCTGGAGCGCGAACGCAGCGCCAAAGATCAAGCGATCGTTGCCGCTGAGGGCCGACTGGCCGAGATCGAGGCGCAGGCAGAGGCGGCCGAGAAACGCGTCGCGGAGGCGGAACGCCGCGCCGCTTCCGCCGAGGGCACGAGTGCCGACGTCGAGGCCCGCGCGCGCGAGGCGGCAGCCTCCTGGCTGCGCGGTCAGGTCGAGGCGATCAGGCGAGAGGCGGCGCAGCGATAGCGCCCAGATCCGAGTGCGACGTCGCCGTGGTCGGCGGCGGGGCAGCAGGACTTTGGACGGCGCTGCGCGCAGCGGAGCAGGAAGCCACGGTCTGCGTAATCTCGCGCACGCCGCTCTCCCAGAGCGCCAGCTTCTGGGCCCAAGGCGGCCTCGCCGCCGCGCTCGAGCCAGGCGACTCGCCTGCCCAGCACGCCGCCGACACGATCGCGGCCGGGCGCGGCCTCTGCCGTCCCTCGGCAGTGCAGACGCTGGTCGACGAGGCTCCGGATGCGGTGCATGAGCTGCGCAAGCGAGGGGTGGCATTCGACCTCGAAGCCGACGGAGAGCTGGCACTGGGACTGGAGGGCGGCCACACGCGGCGGCGCATCGTCCACGCTGGCGGTAGCCAGACCGGGCATGAGATCACCGCGAAGCTCGCGGCGATGGTCGCTGCTGAACCGCGTATCACCGTCCGCGAGAAAACTTCGGCGGTGGCGCTGTGGAGCGATGGCGAGCGCTGCCATGGGCTCCTGACCGAGTCTGAGCCGATCGCCGCGGCCGCGACCGTCCTCGCAACCGGCGGCGCCGCAGCGCTGTGGCAACGCACCACCAATCCCTGGGGCGCAATTGGCGCCGGGCCGACGATCGTGGCCGCCGCCGGGGCGGACCTGGCCGACCTCGAGTTCTGTCAGTTCCACCCCACGGCGCTCGCCCTGCCAGATAGTCGCTTCGACGGCCTACTGATCACCGAGGCCGTGCGCGGCGAGGGCGCCACCCTGCTCGACGCCTCAGGGCGGCGCTTCACCGACGAGCTGGCGCCCCGCGATGCGGTCACGGCGGCGATTCTCGACCGGATCGAGGCAGATGGGGGCGGCAGCGTCCGGCTTGATCTGCGCGACCTCGACCCCGCTCGCTTTCCGAATGTCTTCGAGTCCCTGGGTGAAGCGGGCCTCGACCCGCGCGCCGAACCGGTCCCCGTCGCCCCAGCCGCGCACTACACGATGGGCGGGATCCCAGTCGACCTCGACGGCCGCTCCTCGCTGCCCGGCCTCTTCGCGGTGGGCGAGTGCTCCTGCACCGGCGTACACGGAGCCAACCGCCTCGCCTCCAACTCCCTCAGCGAGTGCTTCGTCTTCGGTGGCCGCGCCGCCCGAGCCGCAACCGGGGAGAGCCCTGGTGGCAGCCGGCCGCAGCCGCCAAAGTGGCGCTTCCAGCCGCCGAACGAGGGGACCCGGGAGGCCGTCTGGCGTCTCGCCGGCCCGCTCCGCCGGCCCGAGCAGCTGCGCGAGTTGCGCAACGACCCCTACCCGCTTGCCGCGGCTATAGCGACCTGCGCCCTGGAGCGAACGGAGTCGCGGGGCGGCCACCTACGCGCTGACCTCCCCCATATCGATCCGGAGTTCGACAACATCCACATCGTGCTTGGCCCAAACGGCAAGACCCGCCGCGAGGAATGGAAATAGGTGTTGCTGGGTGTCGATGTGGGCGGCACCTTCACCGACGCCGTCCTCTTCGACGGCGAGACGGTCCACACGGCGAAGCTGCCGACTACCCCCGAGGACCAGTCGGCAGCGGTAATCGGCGTGGTCGAAGAGGTGCTGCGGCGGGCTGGCGCCAAGCCCAATGCGGTCGAGTCCTTCGCGCACGGGATGACTGTCGGCACCAACGCGCTGCTGGAGGAAAGCGGCGCCCGCACGGCACTGATCGCCACCAAGGGCTTTAGCGACCTGCTCGAGATCGGCCGCCAGGACCGGCCCGAGCTCTACCGGCTCTGCAGTCCAAAGCCGCCGCCCTTGGTTGCGCCGGAGTTGCGCTTCGAGGCGGCGGAGCGAGTTGGCTCAGAGGGCGAGATCGAGCCACTGGCAGAGGGCGAGGCTCAGCGCCTGGCGGCGCTGGTCCGACGGAGCGGCGCCGAGTCGGTCGCGATCTGCCTGCTCTTCTCCTACCTGGACCCCGCACACGAGCGGACGATCGCCGAGGAGTTACGTCGCGATCTGCCCGGCGTCCACATCTCGACTTCGCACGAAGTGCTGCCCCGCTTCCGCGAGTACGAGCGCTGCTTGACCACGACTATCGACGCCTACCTCTCGCCTCTGCTCGGCCGCTACCTGGGACGGCTCGGCGAGGCGGCTTCGGCGGCCGACCTCCCGCGCCCGGTCGTCATGCAGTCTTCGGGTGGCGTCGCAACCGCAGAGGAGGCGGCGCGGGCGGGGGCCTGGAGCGTCCTCTCCGGGCCCGCTGGAGGCGCGATCGGCGCCTCGCTACTGGCCGAAGCCTGCGGCGATGGCAACGCACTCGGCCTCGACATGGGTGGCACTTCGTGCGACGTCTGCGTGGTTGAAGAGAGCAAAGTAAGGCGAACCGACTCGCGCCAAATCGGCGGCCGCACGATCCAGCTGCCGATGGTCGACGTGCACACCGTCGGCGCGGGCGGCGGCTCAATCGGCTGGCGCGACAGCGGCGGGGCGCTGAGGGTCGGCCCCCGCTCGGCAGGAGCTGTACCGGGGCCCGCCTGCTACGGCCGAGGGGGGTCCGAACCCACCGTCACCGACGCCAACCTGCTGCTCGGCAAGCTCGCCGCCGACTCGACTCTGGCGGGTGGTGTGGCGCTCGACCCCGATGCCGCCCGCGCTGCCGTTGGCCGCCTTGCCTCATCGCTTGGCCTCGGGGAGCTGGAGATGGCCGAGGGGATCGTGCGCGTCGCCAACCTGGAGATGGTGCGGGCACTGCGGGTCGTCACCGTCGAGCGCGGGGTAGACCCCCGTCGCTTCGCGCTGCTGCCATTCGGCGGGGCCGGCCCGATGCACGCCGCGGCAATCGCCGCCGAGCTGGGCATCGGGCGCATCCTCTGCCCGCGCGCCGGCGGCGTCCTCTCCGCCCTCGGCCTCTGCGCCTCCGACCGCCGGCGCGACACCACCCGCACGGTGATGCTGGGTGGGCCCGACCTCAACGCGGAACGGATCGCCGCCGAAGTCGACGAGCTGATTGCCCGGATCGATGGCGAGATGGAGGCCGCCGACGCCGAGGTCGTCTTTGAGATGCGCTACGCCGGTCAGGCTTTCGAGCTGCCGATCGCCGGCACGACCCGTCCGGATCCCGAGGACCTCATGACCCGCTTCGAGCAGGCACACGAGGAGCGCTACGGCCATCGCGACCCCGACGGCGAGGTGGTCCTCGTCCACATTCGCCTGGCGCTGGTCGCCCGCGGTCCCAGGCCGCGCCCGGCCGCCGCGCCCGCGGGACATCTCCGGGAAACCACTCGCTCGGTGCACTTCGAGGGCGAGTGGATGGAAACCCCGGTGCTGCGCGGCGAGCCCGCAGCCGGCCACAGCGCCGATGGCCCTGTCGTGTTCGAGCTGCCCGAGGCGACCTTCGTCATCCCACCGGGCTGGCGCACCGAGGTCGATCAGACCGGCACGATCCAGGCCCGGCAAGACGTGCCGGAGGGGACGAGGTGAGCCAGCTGGACCCGGTCAGCCTGCAGGTGATGATCGGCGGCCTTCGGGCCGCCTGCGACGAGATGGGCGCGACCCTGATCCGCTCCGCCTACTCGGCCAACATCAAGGAGCGACACGACTGCTCGACCGCGCTCTTCGACGCCGGCGGTGAGCTGGTGATGCAGGCCGAGCACATCCCCGTCCACCTCGGCTCGATGCCCGACGCGGTCGCCGCAGTCCTCGACGAGAGGCACCGGCCGGGAGATGTCTGGATCCTCAACGATCCCTACAGCGGCGGCACCCACCTTCCCGACGTGACCTTGATCTCGCCGGTCTTCCAGCAGGGCGGCCTGCTCGGCTTTGCCGCCTGCCGTGCCCACCACGCCGACATCGGTGGGCCCAACCCGGCGGGGATGCCGGCTCACTCGCGGACGCTAGACGAAGAGGGTGTCGTGATCCCGCCCACCCGCGTCGAGGCGGGCGGGCTGGAGCGGCTTGCCGAGCAGATGCGCTCCCCCCGCCAGCGCCTGGCCGACCTGCGCGCCCAACTGGCAGCGAACCGGATCGGCGCGCTGCGGCTGTGCGAGCTGGCCGAACGCCACGGGCTCGAGCACCTGCGGGTCGGCATGGGCGAGATCCTTGCCTACGCCGAGCGCCGCACCCGCGCCGCCCTGGCGGACCTGCCGGACGGCTCCTACTCGGCCGAGGACCTGCTCGAGGACGATGCGGGCGGTGAGAGCCGCGACGTCGTGCTGCGCCTCGAGGCGAGCGTCCGCGGCGACCGGCTGGTGCTCGATTTCAGCGGCACCGATCCCCAGGTCGACGGCAACCTCAACTGCCCCCTCTCGGTCACCAAGTCGGCGGCGTTCTTCGCCGTCCGGGTGCTGACCGACCCCGACGCCCCTCCCTGCGCCGGCGCCTACCGACCGATCGAGGTGATCGCCCCCGAGGGCTGCCTGCTCAACGCTCGCTTTCCGGCTGCCGTCGCCGCCGGCAACGTCGAGACCTCCAGTCGCGTCGCGGATCTGACGATCGCCGCCCTGGCCGGCGCCCGGCCGGTACCCACCCAAGGCCAGGGAACGATGAACAACCTGACGCTCGCGAATCAGGACTTCACCTACTACGAGACCCTCGGCGGCGGCCAAGGGGCGTGCCCGGACGCCGACGGGCCAAGCGGGATCCATGTCGCCATGTCCAACACGCTCAATACCCCGGTCGAGGCGCTCGAGACCGAGTTCCCGCTGCGGGTGCGCGAGCTGGCCCTGCGCCACGGCAGTGGCGGCGAGGGGCGCCACCCGGGCGGCGAGGGGATAACGCGTGAGATCGAAGCCCTGGCGCCGATGCGCTACACGCTGATCGGCGAGCGCCGGCGCCACCCGCCGCGCGGCCGCGAAGGGGGCGGCGACGGCGAGACGGGCGCCGATTTCCTCAACGACGAGCCACTGCCCGGCAAGAGCGAGGGGAGTCTGCGGCCCGGCGACAGGCTGCGGATCGAGACTCCGGGAGGCGGCGCCATCGGTTGAGCGTCCATCGGAGCGGCCTAAATCAGCCATTAATTTGGCGATTCGGCCAGCCTCGTCTAGAATGCGCGGCCGTGGGCGGGGCTTCGGCCTGGACAGGGTCCGCCAACCTCCCAGTCACAGATTTACCGACCTTCTTAGGTACGACTTCAATATGCCGATCGCTTTAAAGGAATGGGCAGTAACGGTGCGCGCTCTCGCCGAGGGCGAGCAGCTGCTGACCCTGCGCAAGGGCGGCATCCGCGAGGAGAACAAGAACTTCGAGCTGGACCACGAGCGCTTCTTCCTCTACCCGACCTTCGACCACCAGCGGAACAACCTGGTCCGCGAGTCCCATCATCCTGAGCTGCGCCGCGCCCTCGAGGAGGGTGTCTGGCCGGACGAAGAGCCACCCCCCGGAGCCCTGCTTCAGGACGGCGGCATCCCGCAGCCCGACCGCGTCCGGCTGCGCTGCTGGGCCGAGGTCACCGACCACCTGACGATCAACAACCCGCGCATCGTCGACGATCTTTCCCCCTACTACGTCTGGACTCCCGACTACGCCGAGAAGCGGCTCAACTGGAAGCGACGCCACCCGCTGCACATCCTGTTGCTGCGAGTCCACCGCATCCCGCGACCGGTCACGGTCCGGGTTCGCGAGGAGTACCACGGCTGCCGCTCCTGGGTCGAGATCGACCGCGACCTGCCCTTCGAGGGCACGCCGGTCATGGCGGACGAGGAGTTCGACCGCGCCCGCGCCGAGATCCATTCCGTCTGCACGTCCTCAGAACCCGTCCTGGTCTAAAGCCGCCTTAGTAGGCTCGCCGCATTCCTTGGGTTGAGACGCACTCCCTCAGCTTCACCGCGCGGCATGACAGCGGCGACACCGCGTTCGCCGAGCGCACGCTCGACCGCATGGAGGAACTGCGGCTGCGACTTGAGGATCGCTTCAAGGCGGTCCCGGGCGACGTCACCGTCGTCGTCCACACCAACCCGGCACTGCTTGCCCTGGCGCACCCATTCCTGCCCGCCGCCCGCTGGTCGGCGGCGCCCGCTGGGCGTCGCTACCTGGCCGGCTGGGCGATGGCGACCGAGCTGCACGTGCTCAACGACCCCCACATGGAACGCCGCGCCGCCGGCGACGACTCGCGCGAGGCCTTGCGCGGCACCGCCGAGCGCCTCTACGCCCAGCTGGTGATCGCCGCCAACAATCCCGACCTCCCCCCCTCCTGGACGCCGCGCCGCTTTGCCCGCTACCTCGGCTGGGCCTGGCTGGTCGAGGGAGCCGCCCAGTACTTCGCCCGCCAGGTCAGCCTCTACCGCGCCGCGGTGATCCGCCGCCTGCGCGAGAGCGCCGGTCCAGCGTTCCCCCCCTCACGACGCGATGCCGTCATCCTCGGCGGCACGATCTTCGATCTGCTCGAGGCCGAACGCGGCCCCGAGGCGTGCGAGCGCCTTACCCTCCAAATCCTCCCCGGCGGCGCCGGCCCCACCCTCGAAGCCGCCTTCGACGCCGGGGTAAGCGAAATCGAGGGGGCTTGGCGGGACTACCTGCGCGCGATCGCCCGCCCGAACTCCGCCTAGTCGGTCCCGGAACCGGCCAGGGACTCAGCCCGGACCGCTCCATGCGTCGCCCGCCTGGGCCCGCTCGAAGCCGATCCAGATGG
>DATNGU010000070.1:0-4948 GCA_035605775.1 Solirubrobacterales bacterium
TCGCGGCGACGCGCTGGCCCAGCAAGGAGCTCGTCGGAGATCGGTCGCAGGGGGTGCAGTTGGCGACGCTCCGGGAGCTTGCGCGTTACTGGACGACCGACTACGACTTCGGCCGGCTCGAGGAGCGGCTGAACGCGCTGCCGCAGTTCACCAGCGAGATCGACGGGCTCGAGATCCACTTCATCCACGTGCGCTCGAAGCACGAGGACGCGCTGCCGCTGATCATCACGCACGGCTGGCCCGGCTCGGTGATCGAGATGCTCGGCGTGATCGAGCCACTCACCGACCCGACCGCGCATGGCGGCGACGCGGAGGACGCGTTCGACGTCGTCATCCCGTCCATCCCCGGCTACGGCTTCTCGGCCGAGCCGACCGAGCCCGGTTGGGATTCCGGCCGCATCGGGGCGGCCTGGGCGGAGCTGATGGGCCGCCTCGGCTACACCCGCTACGTCGCGCAGGGCGGCGATCAGGGCGCCGGCGTCACCGACGCGATGGGCCGCCAGGCTCCGGATGGGCTGCTCGGCGTCCACTTCAACTTCCTCGACGCGGTCCCGAAGGAGCTCCTGATGGCCGCGCTCAACCTCCGGCTCGCGTTCTCTCACGACGACCGGGAGGAGCTCGGCAAGGTCGTCGGGATCTTCATGCGCGGCTACATCGCCGAGATGGGCGAGCACCCGCAGACGATCGGTTACTCGCTCCTGGACTCACCGGTTGGTCTCGCGGCCTGGATGCTGGACCACGACGCCGACAGCTACGAGAAGATCTCGCGCGCGTTCCTGGACGGGGAGCCTTCAGGCGGCCTCACGCGGGACGCCGTCCTCGACAACATCACGCTCTACTGGCTGACGAGCAGCGGCGCGTCCACCTCGCGGCTCTACTGGGAGACCGGACGAGCTGGGAAAGCCTCGCTCAAGGATCCGCCCCCGCACGTCAAGCTCCCGGTCGCCTACACGGTGTTCCCGGACGAGCTCTTCCAGGCACCGCGTCACTGGGTGAAGCACGCCTACCACAACCTCGTCTACTTCAACGAGGCCGAGAAGGGCGGGCATTTTGCGGCGTGGGAGGAGCCCGAGATCTTCGCGAGCGAGATGCGCGCCGCCTTCAAGTCGCTGCGCTGATTGGCATGTGAGCGGCGCGCACGAAAGGTGCGCGCCGCTCGCGGCTTATTCGCGGAGCGTCTTGCGCTCTCTCGCCACCCGCTGCTTGCGGACGACCTCCACCGGCAACCGTTCGCGTGGGCGAGCGTACTTACGCCCGAGACCATCAGCCGTATTCCGTTCGAGTAGCGCCATCCGTTCGTTTCTCAGCGCAGCTGCTTGGAACAACATGACTACTGGCGCGGCACGTTCAGTGGTCGCAACAAGGATGCCGGTGATGATCCTTTACGCTCTCCAGTGCTCTTCCGCTGCCGAGGAGGATCTACGACAAGGTTCGCCCGTAGGTGGACGTCTACGGAGAGAGCGCCTCGGCGCGGTTACCAGTCGGGCTGGTCGTCGACCACCCGCCGGTTCGCGCGATGGGTGATCTGGAAGCGCCCCCTGCCGTCCGGCCGAACGCGGTACAGGTCGGCGTTGAGGCTGTAGACGATCCAGCGGCCGTCCGGCGACCAGTGCGGCCGCGCGCCGTTCACCCTCAGCAGGCGGCGATGGCTTCCGTTGGCGTCCATGATCCCGATCCGCCCGGCCATGGTGAAGGCGATCTGCCGACTGTCGGGCGACCAGGACGGCCACGCAGCAGCGCTGCGACCGGCGGTCAGTTCCACCACCTTTCCCGTGGAGATCGTCAGGCGCCTGATCCGGTAGGGACGCCGGCGGCCCTCGGTGAAATAGGCGATCCAGCGGCCGTTCGGTGACCAGGCTGGGGCGGCCTCATCCAGCGGCGTGTGGGTCAGCCGCTTGGCCTTCCTGCTCGAGACGTCCACCAGCCAGAGCTCGATGTTCGTCGGCGGGTCGGTCGCAGTGAAGGCCTTGATCACGAGGGTCCGGCCACTCGGCGCCCAGTCGAGGTCACCGAAGAAATGGTCGCGCGGGAGATGTGTCAGCTGGCGCTGGTTGTGGCCGTCGGCATCCATCAGCCAGACCTGCCCGCCTCCCTGCGGGCGGGAGAAGGCGATCTGCCCGCCGCTCGGCGACCAGACCGGCGTCGACTCGGTCACCCGGTTGTGGGTCAGCGTCTTCAGTCCCGTCCCGTCCGGCCGGACGGAGGCGACTTCGCCCCGGCCGCAGTCGCTGTACTCGCTCTTGCAGTACGGGTTGGTGATGAAGACGATCCGGCCCGAACCCGGAACAGCCTCGCCGGATGCTCCCGCGACACCGACCAGCAGGGCTGCCAGGATCGCGGCGGCCGCCGACCCGCGGAGTCGCACCCAGTTTGTGTGAGCCGAGGATCTGAACTGCTTACTCACGACAGCGGAGCCTACGGTCTTCCTAGCTGAGGCCCTGGTTTCACTTGTTGTCTGGGCGCGACGTTGCGGCCCGGGAAGCTGCTTGCCGGCGCGGCAGCAATGGCGGCGACGAGGAGGACGAGCAGAACGCGTCGGCTGATCATGGCGCGGCGTAGAGTCGGTATTCAGCATGACGGAGGACGCCGAACAGGAACAAGCGGCAGATGACAGCGGGGAGTCGGACGAGGACGCGAGCTGCACGCGCTGCGATGGCCGGTTGATCTTCGCCGGCAGCAAGGACTTCCACGAAGGCACTCGGGCCTGGGGGTTCATCCTCGGTGATTTCGGCGAACTCTTGACCGGCGGCGAAGAGATGGCGATGTTCGTATGCGAGGAGTGCGGTCACGTTGAGTTCTTCGTGCCGGTGAAGAAGTAGTCCGCGCCCAGCGGCGCTCGAGACTTTGCTTTGCGCCTGTCCGGCCCCGGGGGAGGAGGGGCGTCGACCTTGCAGGGCCGGCCGCTCGTACGGCATTACAGCGTCCGCGATAAGGCATATTCCGGAGATGGATGCGGCCTATGACCCTGCTGCCTGGCGCGACTTCGGCGTCGCGCTGGTCAGCGCGAGCGCTGCCCTACTCGGTCTCGTGTTCGTCGTGGTCTCCATCCATCTGCGAGCAGTGGGCGACGACCCGGTGCTTCGCCGCCGGGCCGAGATCATGCTCGGGCTACTCGCGACGACGTTCGCCGCCTCGGCGGTGCTCGTGATCCCGGGGCAGGGCCGAGAGGCGCTCGGCATCGAGCTGATGCCGATCGCGCTGGTCTACCTACATAACCCTGTCAACGCTGGTGACCATCCGCTGCGTGCTCAGCGCGATGCTCGCGATCTGGATGCTCTTCGTCGGCCTCGCGCTCGAGCAGCGGGAAGGCTGAGCGCCATGCCGCGTCGGAACGGCTGATCGCCCCACCGGCGCCAGGTACAGAGAGGCGGCGCAGACGCCAAAAGGCCATGGCCGAAAGAGCGACTAGGCGGCGGGCGGGAACGCGGCGTAGCCTGAGCGCGGGCCGAGTCGCGTTGCAGCGCCGGGGAGGGCTGCAGTTCCTTTGCTACCCGTCTGAAACCGTCAGCTAGTCCACTTGACCGTGACGTGAACGGGCGAGACGGAGAGGAGCAGATACATGCGCGAGGGCGACCAGTCTGCAGACGTCGGTTCGGTTGTCGAAATCGCTTGCGAGTGCGGACGGAGCGGATGCGCTGAGGTCATTACGCTCCCGCGGTGCGTCTACGAAGAGGCTCAGAGGGAGCCGCGACGACTTCTGCTTGCGCCTGGCCACGAGTTGCCGGGGTTCAGCCCCTTGATCCGATGTGACAGCTTCGTGGTCGTCCCGAGCGAGCAAGCCGAGGGCGGCCACAAGCGCCGGATCTGATTCGCAAGCGAGCCGGCTTGATCCAAGGCGGCATTCAGTCGCCGCCGAACTCGCGCTCAGCGCAGGGGGGCAGTAGAAGACGAGCTCGGCCGGGGCGTCGAGGGTCGTCGCCACCGTGATAGGCGCGCCAGCGCTCCTTCGTCGGCCGGCAGCCACGCCGACAGAAAGCGAAGGCGCGCCCCATCGGAGACGGCGCGCCTTCGCGTCACATCAGGGTGTGGGAGGGGCGCCGTTGATCCGGAACGGCACGGTGACGATGTTGGACGCGACTCCCAGGAGCTCGAGGTCCCGAGCGTCGATGCGCCCGTCGTTGTTCAGATCGGGGACCACATTCGGCGCATCATTGAAGACGCCGTCGTGATTGAGGTCGTCGACGACCGCGACCGTAAGCGTGGTATCGACATCCTTACCGGCGATGGCCGCACCCACGATCCAGGTATCCCAAAGCTCGGTCTCTTTGTCGTCCCGATTGGTAATGCCGGTGAGATTGAACAGGTTGGCCAGGTTGGTCCCTGGGCCGGAGAAGCCCGGAAGCACGTCATTGGTCGTGGACGTGAGCACCACCAGGCCGGGCAGACGGTCGTCCCGGCCGGTCGAGAACACGCCGGGGAACGGCGGAACGTTGTTGTGCACTCCCGGCCCGGTCAGTTGTAGACCGCTGAATCCGGCCTGTTGGAGATTCATCCGTAGGAAGTCGACTTCCATGTCGACGAACCAGCCGAATCCGTTGGCGCCGGCGTTGGCGCCCCGCTCGGGCGCGAAGACCTCGATCCTTACCGGCTTGGCACGGTTCGAAGCGCCGCTTGTCGAAACGTATGCCGCAGCGGTTGCTACGCCAATGGCGACGATCACCGCGGCAACAGCGAATTTGCCCTTGCTCATCGTGCCTTCTCCTCTCTCGAGTTAATCTCAGGAGCCCAAGAGCTAGTGACGTGCTGCGTCTAGATCTCCGATGCACCTACCTTCCTGTCGAAGGAGATTCGCGAGTTACGAGCCGCTCTAGCGCGCTAGTAAGACGCGGCGCGAGAAGATCAAGACGGCGGGCTACCGAAGCCACGAATTGCACGGCTTTGCACAACAACGTCTCGCTGCTCGACTCGGAGCGAGATGCAATTCGCGGCCCCCGAGCACCTGTCCAAG
>DATNGU010000071.1:0-3417 GCA_035605775.1 Solirubrobacterales bacterium
ACCGACGATGATCCGCGCCGCGGCCAAGAACCACGAGGGCGTGGCGGTCATCGTCAAGCCGGAGTCCTACGACGCGGTGTGCGCCGAGCTGGAGGAGTCCGGCGGCGAGGTCTCCGCCTCGACCAGCCACTGGCTCGCCAACGAGGCCTTCACCCACATCGCCCGCTACGACGCGGCGATCAGCCGCTGGTTCTCGGCCTCCTACGAGGATTTCCCCGAACACCTGACGGTCTCCTACGAGAAGGAGCTTGACCTCGCCTACGGCGAGAACCCCCACCAGCGGGCAGCTCTCTACTCGGAGGTCGGGGTGCGCAGCCACATCCTCTCGGGGGTGGCGAAGCTGCACGGCAAGGCGCTCTCCTTCAACAACGTGCTCGACCTCGACTCGGCGCGGAGGCTGAACGAGGACTTCGAGCCACCGGCCTGCACGATCGTCAAGCACAACAACCCCTGCGGGGTGGCGGTGGGCGAGAACGCACTCGACGCCTACCGCAAGGCCCTGGCCTGCGACCCGGTCTCCGCCTACGGCAGCGTGATCGCGATCAACCGGCCGATTAGCGTAGCGCTGGCCGAGGCGCTGCACGAGAACTTTGTCGAGGTGCTGTTGGCGCCCGGCTTCGAGGACGGGGCACTGGAGGTGCTGCAGCAAAAGGAGGCGATCCGCATCCTCTGCGACGAGGAGCGGCGTGAGACCGACCCGGCCGAACGCGACGTCAAGCGGGTGCGCGGCGGGCTGCTGATTCAGGACCGCGACGGTGACCCCGAGCCGCGCCAGATGATGGAGACGGTGACTGGCGCCGAACCCAGCGAGGAGCAGTGGGCGGATCTGCTCTTCGCCTGGACCGTGGTGCGCCACGTCCGCTCCAACGCGATCGTGATCGCCAAGGGCGGCGCCACCCTCGGCATCGGTGCCGGCCAGATGAGCCGCGTCGACTCGGTCCGCCTCGCGGTTGAGAAGTGCCGCGACGCCCGCGGCGAGGATGCCGCCAGCCTCCTGACCGGCTCCGCAGTCGCCTCCGACGCCTTCTTCCCCTTCGCCGACGGGCCCCAGGCAGCGATCGACGCCGGCGCCAACTCGGTGATCCAACCGGGTGGCTCCAAACGCGACGCCGACGTGATCGGGGCTTGCGACGCCGCCGGCATCCCGATGGTCTTCACCAAGCACCGGCATTTCCGGCATTAGTTCACCCCCTCGGGCGGCTACGATGTACCAACGTGAAGGCAGGGTCGTCAGTTCGACGGCAGCCTTTTTTTGCAAACGACCCGCTCCGGCAGGTCATTTGCGTTCCAGAGGAGTTTGAATACTCGCTGTCGAATCGGACCGCGTGGAGCGAGCCGAACGGGTTCAACAGCGGTTCGAATGGCCGGTCGTCATCGCGGCCCTGGCCACGATTCCAATTCTCATAGTCCAAGAGTCGAATCTAGGTCAGCCATGGATGGCTATCGCCGTCGTCTTGAACTGGGGTGCTTGGCTCACCTTTGCACTGGAGGTCATCGTGATGGTCTGGGTGTCTCCCAGGAAGTGGACGTGGATACGAACGCACGCACTCGATGTCACGGTCACCTTGCTAACTCCTCCCTTCGCCCCCGCCGCATTGCAGGCAGGAAGGTTCTTCCGCGTCGCCCGCTTGCTGCGCCTCGTACGGGCCTTCAGTCTTCGCAGTCTTCTATCGCTAGACGGGATGAGGTATGCCGCACTGATCGTCGTTGGGACGGTTGTTGTTGGAGGGGCGACCGTGGCGAACATCGAGACGGACCAGGGCATGACCACCTGGGACGGCATCTGGTGGGCCGCCACCACGGTCACCACCGTGGGCTACGGAGACTTCAAAGTGCAAACCGATGCGGGGCGAATCACCGCGATGATGATCATGCTCGTCGGGATCGGCTTCGTCGCAATGCTTACCGCCTTCATCGCCGACCGCTTCATCCAGGGTCAGCAGGAAACGCAGGCCAGAGAGGATGAGATTCTCTTCCAGCTCCAGGCGATAACCAGGAGGCTCGACGAACTCGAACGCTAACGGTGCTCAGGACAGCTGCTTCTGCGCTGAGCTGGCCCGGCGGACGTGGTCGCAGACTTCCTCCGGCGTGTCGGCAGTCACCAGCAGCTCTTTGTCGCCCGGGGAGATCAGGCCGTCGTCCTCGAGCCGGTCGTCGATCCAGCCCGACAGCGGGGCCCAGAACTCGGTGTCGACGAGGATCGTCGGGAAGTGCTCGACTCGGTGCGTCTGGATCAGAGTCAGGCTCTCGAACATCTCGTCGAGCGTGCCGAAGCCGCCGGGGAAGATGACGAAGGCGCGGGCGTAGCGGACGAACATCAGCTTGCGGGCGAAGAAGTAGTGGAAATCGAGGGCGCGGTTGACGTAAAGGTTGGTCTGCTGCTCCAGCGGCAGCTGGATGTTGAGGCCGACCGAGAGGCCGCCAGCTTCGGCGGCGCCCCGGTTGGCCGCCTCCATCAGCCCTGGCCCACCGCCGGTGATGACGGTGAAACCGTGGCGCGCCAGGCAGGCCGCCGTCTCGCGGCAGAGCCCATACCAGCGATGGCCCTCGGCGACCCTTGCCGAGCCGAAGACCGAGACGCCGTCATCGACGTCGCGGAGGGCGTCGAAGCCGCGGTCCACCTCGGCGCGAATCCGGTCGAGCCGCAGCTCGTCCTGCTCCTCGACGTCGCAGGGCTGGCGCAGGAGCTCCGCGTCGCGCCTTGCGCCCCGATGTGCGCCATCGCGGGGCTCGTCGTCACGGGTCAAGTGCCCCCGGCGGGATTCGAACCCGCGCCGCGCGGCTTAAAAGGCCGCCGCTCTAACCAACTGAGCTACAGGGGCGCGCGGCCAATGGTAGTCCGATCAGGAAAGCTCGGGCAGCCCCTCCTCGGGCGTCGAGGCCTCGGCGTGGGCGCGGCGGGGAATGCGGCCGGCGCGGCGGGCGGCGTGACCGGCCTCGACGGCGCCGCGCAGCGCTCGCGCCATCGCGGTCGGATCCGCAGCGCCGAAGATCGAGCTGGCCGCCATCACCGCGTCGCAGCCCAGCTCCATCGCCAAGGCTGCATCGGAGGCGGTGCCGATGCCGGCGTCGAGGACGACCGGGACCGCGGCCTGCTCGGCGACGATCGCGACGTTGTAGGGGTTGCGGATGCCCGCACCGGAGCCGATCGGCGAGCCCAGCGGCATCACCGCGGCGCAGCCCGCCTCTTCGAGGCGGCGGGCGAGGATCGGATCGTCGTTGGTGTAGGGGAGGACGGTGAAGCCCTCGCCGACCAGGGTCTCGGCGGCGTCGAGCAGCTCGACCGCGTCGGGATAGAGGGTGCGGTCGTCGCCGATCACCTCGAGCTTGATCCACTCGGTCTCGAACGCCTCGCGGGCGAGGTGGGCGGTGCGGACGGCGTCGCGGGCAGTGAAGCAGCCGGCCGTGTTCGGCAGG
>DATNGU010000072.1:0-10134 GCA_035605775.1 Solirubrobacterales bacterium
AACGGAAACCCGCTTCTGATCGGCGAGCTGCTCAGTGTGCGGGCGCCCGATATCCCACCGGAACCCACTTTCCCGAACGGATTCCCGACCGCCGCCGTCACCTTCCCGGTCGGGTTGACCCAGCCCGGCCGGCCCCAGACGCTGACCCTGAAGGTAATCGGCGACACCGACTGCACAGCCGCATCGACGCTCGACCAGGTGGCGGTCGCCGTCACCCAGGCCAAGTAGCCCCCGGATCCTTCGCGCGTCGATCTGCCTTAGGCTGCGCCGGCCCATGGACTTCGCCCTCACCGACGAGCAGCAGGACTTCGTCGCCGCGATCCGCGACTTCTGCGCGCGCGAGTGCGGCACGCAGGAGCAGCGCGAGAAGCTCACCGAGGGCTACGAGCTCCATCACAACTTCGACATCTACAGGCAGATGGCGGAGCTCGGCTGGCTCGGAGTCACGATTCCCGAGCAGTACGGGGGCAGCGGCGGCTCGATGCTCGATGCCTGCCTCTTCATGGAAGAGACCTCGCGCGGGCTGGCGCCGATCGGCGGCTACGCGACGACCCTGATCGTCGCCGGGGCGACGCAGAAATTCGGCAGCGAGGAGCAGAAATCGGAGATCCTCGGCGGGATCGCCTCCGGCTCGGTCGAGGCGATCGCGATGACCGAGCCCGAGTCCGGCTCGGACGTCGGCTCGCTGACGACCTCGGCCGAGCGCTCCGACGGCGGCTATGTCATCAACGGCCAGAAGGTCTTCATCTCCAACGCCCACATCTCCGACCACGTCCTGATCGTCTGCCGCACGACCAAGACCGAGTCAAAGCACGAGGGCCTGACGATGATCTGGGTCCCGCGCGAGGTCGACGGAATGGAAATCGTCCCGATCCAGACGATGGGCGGCCGCGAGACCAACACGCTCTACCTCAACGACGTCGAGGCGCCGGCCGAGGCCGTGCTCGGCGAGGTCGACCAGGGCTGGACCCAGCTGATGGCCGGCCTCAACGTCGAGCGGCTGATCCTCGCCGCGACCATGCTCGGAATCGCCCAGCGTGCCTTCGACGACGCCCTTGCCTACGCCAAGGAGCGCAAGCAGTTCGGCCGCCCGATCGGCTCCTTCCAGGCCCTCCAGCATCGCTTCGCCGACCTCGCCACCGAGCTGGAAGCGGCGCGGCTGATGACCCGCTGGGTGGCGACGCTCACCGACGAGGACCCGAAGCGGATGCTTCCCAAGGAGGCCTCGATGGTGAAGCTCTACGTCACGGAAGTCGCCAAGCGGGTGACACTCGAGGGGATGCAGATGATGGGCGGCTACGGCTACTCCTCCGAGTACGACATGGAGCGCCTCGTGCGCACGACGATGGTCTCGACCATCTACGGCGGCACCTCGGAGATCCAGCGCACCATCATCGCCAAAACCCTCGGCCTCTAAGCCGGTCGGGGCGAGTTTCTCGGGTATAGCCCGATTAAGCTCGCCGGAGCGCTGGGGATGAGGACGGGCCGGAGGGCGGCGGGGACGCCCAGAGCGCTATCCTTTCGCTCAGCCTCGTGCTTCGGCCCGGGGTTTTCTCTTGTAACGGCGTCCGTTTCGGCAACGAGGAGAACATGGCACGCGGAGATGTCCGCATCGCGGTGACGCTGGCTTGCGAAGACTGCAAGCGGCGCAACTACCAGACCAACAAGTCGCGGCGAAATTCGCCGGACCGAGTCGAGCTGCGCAAGTTCTGCCGCTGGTGCGGCCACCACACCGCGCACAAGGAGACGCGGTAGAGGGCCATGGCCAAGACCCGCGCCCAACGCAAGGCTGAGCGGCGCGCCCGCGAAGCCGAAGAACAGAAACGCTCTGGCGAAAAGCGCGGTTCGGAGTCTCGCGCCCAGCACAACACCCAGGTTCCCCTCTCCGGCGACGTCGCCGAGATCGAGGCGGTCGAGGCCGGGATGGCTGCGGGGGCGCCGGAAGCCGAACTCGAGACTCCCGATGCGCCAAAGACCCGCAGCCTGCGCCGCGCCGAGGCCAAAGAGGCCAAGCAGGCTGAGAAGCGCAAGCGCGAGGAGCAGAAGCGCCGCGAGAGCGAGCAGCTCGCCAAGCGTCAGAAGCAGGCGCAGGCGGAGCGCCAGCGCGGCGGTGTCATCGGCTTCCTCGTCTCCTGCTGGGCGGAGCTGCGCAAAGTCCAGTGGCCCGACCGCGAAACGCTCGTGCAGGCCACCGCGGTGACGATCATCTTCGTCGCCGTCGCCGCTACCTATCTCGGCGCTCTCGACAGCGCCTTCAGCTTCCTCATCAAGCAGATCCTCTAGCGGGATCCCAAGACAAAGGCGACCTCCAGATGTATCGCTGGTACGTGATCAACACCTACTCCGGGCACGAGAACAAGGTCAAGCACAATCTCGAGCACCGGGTTCAGACGATGGCCCAGAACCGCAACGTGCGCCAGGTCGTGGTGCCGACCGAGCAGGTGATGGAGCTCAACAAAGAAGGCCAGAAAGAACCGAAAGAGAAACGGACGATGCCCGGCTACGTCCTTGTCAATATGGAGATGACCGACGACGCCTGGGGCCTGGTCAAGAACACTCCCGGGGTGACCGGCTTCGTCGGTTCCCGCAACAAGCCGGTGCCGCTCTCCAAACCCGAGGTCGACCGCCTGCTGCACCGCGAGACCGCCGAGCGCCCCCGTACCCAGGCGCAGTTCTCGATCGGCGAGTCGGTCAAGGTCATCTCCGGTCCGCTCTCCGACTTCTCCGGAGAGATCGCCGAGATCAACGAGGATGCCGCCAAACTCAAGGTGTTGGTCTCGATCTTCGGTCGCGAGACTCCGGTCGAGGTCAACTACGACCAAGTCAAGAAGATCTAGCGCGGACCGCTACCCTCTCCGATCCCGATGGCAAAGAAAGTCCTCACCCTCATCAAGCTGCAGATCCAGGCAGGCAACGCCAACCCGGCGCCGCCGGTCGGCCCGGCCCTGGGCCAGCACGGCGTCAATATCATGGAGTTCTGCAAAGCCTTCAACGCCCAGACCCAGGCCGAAGGCGGCACGATCATCCCGGTCGAGATCACGGTCTTCGAGGATCGCTCCTTCAGCTTCATCACCAAGACGCCCCCCGCCGCAGTGCTGATCCGCGAAGCGATCGGCATCAAGAAAGGCTCAGGGGAGCCGCACGTCAACAAAGTCGGCTCGATCTCACCCGAGCAGATCCGCCAGATCGCCGAGCGCAAGATGCCCGACCTCAACGCCAACGACCTCGACGCCGCCTCGAAGATCATCGCCGGCACCGCCCGCTCGATGGGCGTGGACGTCAAATAGACATGGCCCACGGCAAGCGCTACCGCAAACAGCTCGACAAGGTCCAGCGCGAGCGGGATTACCCGCCCGCCGAGGCGATCTCGCTGATCAAGGAGACCGCGACCGCCGGCTTCGACGAGACGGTCGAGCTGCACATGCGGCTCGGGGTCAACGTCCGCCACGCCGAGGAGCAGCTGCGCGGCACCCTCGCCCTGCCGCACGGGTTGGGCAAGGACGTGACGATTGCCGTCTTCGCGGAAGGACAGCAGGCGCGCGACGCCGAGGCTGCGGGTGCGGACTTCGTCGGCGGCCAGGACATGGTCGAGAAAGTTCAGGAGGGCTGGACCGACTTCGACGTGGTGATCTCGACCCCCGACATGATGAAAACGGTCGGTCAGCTCGGCCGTGTGCTCGGCCCCCAGGGCAAGATGCCGAACCCGAAGGTGGGCACCGTCACGGACGACATCGAGAAGGCGGTCACCGAGTCGAAGGCGGGCAAGGTCGAGTACCGCACCGACCGGCAGGCGATCATCCACATGGCGATTGGCAAGGCCAGCTTCGAGGAGCAGAAACTGCTCGACAACTGCCTCGCTGTGATCGACGAGGTGGTGCGGGCCAAGCCCTCCTCCTCGAAGGGCAAATACATCCTTTCGGCGACGTTGACCACCACCATGGGCCCGGGAATCCGGGTCGACGCCGGCAAGACCGGCGAGCGCGAGGCTGCGGGCGCCGTCGCCGGGGCGGCAGCGGAGCCGGCGACCGCGTAGACTCCCGCGCCGCGCGAACCCCAGACCACCGGCGGGGCCCCACGGCCCGCAAGCCCGGTGCAGGCGAACGATGAACCGAGACGAAAAGGCACAAGCAATTGAGGAGATCGCCGCCCAGATAGAGGGCGCCGATGCGATCTTCGCGGTTGACTACCGGGGTATCAGCGTCCCCCAGGCGGCCGAATTGCGCAGCAAGCTGCGCGAGGCCGACGCCAGCTTCCGGGTCGTCAAGAATCGCCTCACCAAACGCGCCGCCGACCAGGCTGGCGAGGATCGCCTCGCGGAGCTGCTGCAGGGCCCGACCGCGCTGACCTTCGTCCGCGGCGACACCGCCCAGGCGGCGAAGACGATCTCGACCTTCAACAAAGAGCATGAAGTGCTCACCTTCAAGGGCGGCTTCATGGACGAACTCGTCCTCGACGAGGAGAAGTTCAAATCGATTGCCAGGCTGCCCTCCCGGGAAGTGCTCGACGGCCAGCTCGCCGGCGTCGTCGCCAGTCCGCTCACCGGCCTTGTCCGCGGCCTCGGCTCGATGATCCAGGGCCTCGCGTCGCAGCTCGGCCAGATCGCGGAGAAGGGGCTCGTCACTGGCGAAGCACCAACCGACTCGGCCGTGGGTCCTGTCGCGGAGGACGACCCTCCGGCTCACCCGCCGGAGGGCTCGCCCTCCACGCCACCCGCGGACGAGACGGAGGAGGACTCCGCTGACGAGGCCCCGGCCGCGGAAGCTGATGGGGACGACACGACTTCTGATTCTGCAGACGACGACACCAAGGAAGAGGAGTAATGGCAACCAAAGTCAAAACTGAGGATTGGATCGAGGAGCTGAAAGGCATCTCGGTGCTCGAGCTCTCCGAGCGGATCAAAGCGCTCGAGGAGGAGTTCGGCGTTTCCGCGACCGCGGTTGCGGCGGCTGCTCCGGCAGCGGCCGGGGCTCCGGCCGATGGTGACGGTGGAGCCGAAGAGTCCTCCACGGTCGATGTAGTGCTGACCGAGGTCGGTGGCCAGAAAGTGCCGGTGATCAAGGTCGTCCGCGCCGCGACCGGGCTCGGCCTGAAAGAGGCCAAGGCGATCGTCGACGAGGCGCCGAAAGCAATCAAAGAGGGCATCGAGCGCGACGAAGCCGAGAAGATCAAGGGCGAACTCGAGGAGGCCGGCGCCACCGTCGAGCTCAAGTAAAAGCCCCAACGACCGCGATGGATCCCAGGCAGGGAGCGGATTCCGCGGCCGAGTGCGCCCGTGTGTTATTTTTCGCGGTCGCGCGCCTGTTGTCACCCCCTGCCCGTATCTGCGCTGCATCCACGTCCCTCTGACCGTCTGAGGAGTCGCCGACTTTGGCACGTTCCAACGCTGCCCCCGTAACCCGTAGGAGTTTCTCCCGACTACAGAATCCCCTCGAAGTCCCCCACCTGATCGATATCCAACGTCGCTCCTTCGAAGAGCTGACGGATCCAAAGGCGGGCGGTCTGAGGGAGACCATCAATGACATATCCCCGATTGAGGACTACACGGGGAATTTGGCAATCGTCTTTGGCGAGTTCAAGTTCGAGGAGCCGCCGCACACGATCGAGGAGTGCCGCGAGAAGGACATGACCTACTCGCGGCCGCTGAGCGCCACCGTCGCCTTCCAGAACAAGGAGACCGGTGAGATTCGCGAGCAGGCCGTCTTCATGGGCGACTTCCCGTGGATGACCGATCGCGGCACCTTCATCATCAACGGCACCGAGCGCGTCGTCGTCACCCAGTTGGTGCGTTCGCCGGGGGCCTACGTGATGGCGCCCAAGGATCCTGAGAAACAGGTCTTCATCGCCAACCTGATGCCGGCTCGCGGCTCCTGGCTCGAGCTCGAAGTCGACAAAAAAGGCAAAGTCTTCGTCCGCATCGACCGCAAGCGCAAACTGCCGGTGACGGTGCTGCTGCGCGCGATGGGCTACGTCGAGGACGAGCAGATCCTCAAGATGTTCGACAACTCGGTCTACCTCAGGCACACGATCGACTCCGACACCGAGGCGACCCGGACCGAGGAAGGCGCCCTGATCGAGCTGTTCAAAAAGCAGCGCCCAGGCGAGCCACCTTCGGTGGACGCCGCTCGCGCCCTGCTCGAGCAGCTCTTCTTCGATCCGAAGCGCTACGACCTGACCCGAGTCGGTCGCTACAAGCTCAACGCCCGTCTTGACCTCGACATCGACCTCGACAACCGGGTCCTGACCCACGACGACATCATCGCCCTGATCAAGGAGCTCGTCAGCCTGCCGAAGCTGCTCGGCATCCCCGAGGAGATCGACGAGGAGCACCCAATCAAGGACTACGCGGCAGAGGCGATCACCTACCCGCGCGAGCCGGTCGCCGAGCACCTCGACGAGTACGAGCACTTCGGCAACCGCCGCCTGCGCACGGTCGGCGAGCTGATCCAGGAGGCCTTCCGGATTGGCCTCTACCGGATGGAGCGGGTCGTTCGCGAGCGCTTGACCACCGAAGACGCCGACGCGATCACCCCGCAGACGATCATCAACATCCGCCCCGTTGTGGCGGCTATGAAGGAGTTCTTCGGCTCCTCGCAGCTCTCGCAGTTCATGGACCAGACCAACTCGCTGGCCGGGCTCACCCACCGCCGCCGCCTTTCGGCACTGGGCGCGGGCGGGCTGACCCGTGAGCGGGCTCCGATCGAGGTCCGCGACGTGCACCCGACCCACTACGGCCGTATGTGCCCGATCGAGACGCCGGAGGGGCCGAACATCGGCCTGATCGGTTCGCTCTCGTCCTACGCGCAGATTTCCGAGCACGGCTTCGTCACGACCCCGTACCTATTGGTCAAAGACGGCGTCGTCAGCGACGAGATCGTCCACCTCGACGCGACCCAGGAGGAGGACAAGGTGATCGCCCAGGCCAACGCCGAGGTCGATCCGAAGACGAAGAAACTGAAAGGCCCGCAGGTGCTGGTCCGGGCCGGTGAGCAGGAGTACGCCACCGCCTCACCTAAGGAAGTCGAGCTGATGGACGTCTCGCCGACCCAGATTTGGTCGGTGGGAACGGCACTGATTCCGTTCCTGGAGCACGACGACGCCAACCGGGCACTGATGGGTTCGAACATGCAGCGCCAGGCGGTGCCGCTGCTGAAACCGGAGCCGCCACTGATCGGCACCGGCATGGAGCGCCGCGCCGCGGTCGATACCGGTGACGTGACGCTCGCCCTCGAGGACGGCGAAGTCAGCCATGTCGACTCGGAGAAGATCGTGATCAGCTCCGGTTCGAAGAGGGACGAGTACCCCCTGTTCAAGTTCATGCGCTCCAACCAGGGCACGATCATCCACCAGCGGCCGATCGTCTCGAGCGGCCAGAAGGTGAAGAAGGGCGACGTGCTCGCCGACGGTTCTTCGACCGCCGGTGGGGAGATCGCGTTGGGCAAGAACTGCCTGGTCGCCTTCATGTCCTGGGAGGGCTACAACTTCGAGGACGCGATCATCCTCTCCGAGCGGTTGGTCAAGGACGACGAAATGACCTCGATTCACATCGAGGAGTACGAGATCGACGCCCGCACGACCAAGCTCGGCGACGAGGAGATCACCCGCGACATCCCCAACCGCTCCGAGGAGAGCCTGCGAAACCTCGACGAACGGGGCATCGTGCGGGTCGGCGCCGAGGTCATCTCGGGCGATCTGCTGGTCGGCAAGGTGACGCCGAAGGGCGAGACCGAGCTGACCGCCGAGGAGAAGCTGATCCGCGCGATCTTCAAGGAGAAGGCGCGCGAGGTCCGCGACACCTCGCTCAAGGTCCCGCACGGTGAGGGTGGCGTCGTGATCGACGTGCTCACCTTCAGTCGCGACGACGGCGACGACCTGCCGCCCGGCGTCAACGACCTGGTTCGCGTCTACGTCGCGACCAAGCGCAAGATTGCCGAGGGCGACAAGCTCGCGGGCCGCCACGGGAACAAGGGTGTGATCTCCAAGATCGTGCCCGAAGAGGACATGCCCCACCTCGCCGACGGCACTCCGGTCGACGTGATCCTCAACCCGCTCGGCGTCCCGAGCCGGATGAACATCGGTCAGATTCTGGAGACGCACCTCGGCTGGGTTGCCGGCAATGGCTGGTACGACGATGGCTCCGAGGCCTACAAGCAGGCCCACTCGCCTGAGGGCGACGGCCGCGTCTACGTCTCGACGCCCGTCTTCGACGGCGCCAGCGTCGAGGACGTCGACGAGGCCCTGGTCCAGTGGTCCGACGAGAACGCGGAGCGCGGAATCGAGCTCGGCATCGACAAGAGCGCGCGGCCTGGTGCCCGCGCCGCCGGCGCCGTGCAGCTCTACAACGGCCGCACCGGCGAGCCCTACGAGGGCACGGTCACCGTCGGCTACATGTACATCCTCAAGCTGCTGCATCTGGTCGACGACAAGATCCACGCTCGCTCGACCGGTCCCTACTCGCTGGTCACCCAGCAGCCGCTGGGCGGCAAGGCGCAGTTCGGCGGCCAGCGTTTCGGCGAGATGGAGGTCTGGGCCCTGGAGGCCTACGGCGCTGCCTACACGCCGCAGGAGATGCTCACCGTCAAGTCCGACGACACGGTCGGGCGGGTGAAGGCCTACGAGGCGATCGTCAAGGGCGAGAACATCCCCGAGCCCTCGATCCCCGAGTCCTTCAAAGTCCTGTTGAAGGAGATCCAGAGCCTTTCGCTGGACGCCAACGTCGTCTCCGAAGGCGGCGACGTGGAGATCTCCGAGGAGGACGACGACCTGCTGAAGGCGGCCGAGGAGCTGGGCATGGACCTGACCGGGGTCCGCGCCGACGGCAACAACGGGGCCGCCGATGAGAAAGAGGAGCAGGTGATCGCCGAGGGCGAGGGTGGTAGCGACGGCGATGGAAGCAGCGGAAGCGACGAGGCCGAGGCCGAGCCGGCCGAGGCAGAGGCCAAAGAAGAGACGAAGGTGGAGGACTGATGATCGACATCAACAACTTCGACGCGATCGAGATTGGCCTCGCGTCCTCGAAGAAGATCCGCTCCTGGAGTTGGGGCGAGGTAACCAAGCCCGAGACGATCAACTACCGCACGCTGAAGCCCGAGAAAGACGGGCTCTTTTGCGAGCGCATCTTCGGTCCGACCAAGGACTGGGAGTGCTATTGCGGCAAGTACAAGCGCGTCCGCTACAAGGGCATCGTCTGCGAGCGCTGCGGCGTCGAGGTGACGCGTTCCAAGGTCCGCCGCGAGCGGATGGGCCACGTCGACCTGGCCTCGCCCGTCTCCCATATCTGGTTCTTCAAGGGCGTTCCGAGCCGAATCGGCTACCTGATCGACATGGCTCCCAAAGAGCTGGAGAAGGTTCTCTACTTCGCCGCTTCGATGGTCACCTGGGTGGATGTCGAGGCGCGGGACAAAGACCTCGGGAAACTCGAGAAAGAGGTCAAAAAAGTCAGCGACGGCTACGAGGCTGAACGGCAGAAAAGGACTCAGGAGCTGGCTGAGTCGCTCGAGCGCCGGGTCAAGTACCTCGAAGAGGGCGGCCAGGAAAAGTTCGACGATGACGACCACATCTGGGCCGACTCGCTGAAACTGACGGCGACGCAGCTGCGCAAGTTGAAGGACGACGAGCGCGCCAAGATGATCAAAGAACTGCGTAAAACCTTTGAGGCGGAGATTTCCGACACCGAGGCCTACATCGAAGAGGCGATCGAGCGGATGGACGAGGTCTGGAAGATCTTCACCGAGATGAAGCCGAAGGACGTCATCAATGACGAGACCGTCTTCCGCGAGCTGAAGGACCGCTTCGGCTCACCGTTCGGCTGGGGCGAGTACTTCCGCGGCGGCATGGGTGCCGAAGCGGTGCGCGACCTGCTTGAACAGGTCGACCTGGCAGCCGAATGCGAGGAGCTGGAGGTGACGATCAACAGCTCCAAAGGCCAGAAACAGGCCCGCGCGGTGAAGCGGTTGAAGGTCGCTTCTGCCTTCCTCAACTCCGATAACAAGCCGGACTGGATGATCCTCGACTGCGTGCCGGTGATCCCGCCGGAGCTGCGCCCGATGGTGCAGCTCGACGGTGGTCGCTTCGCCACGTCGGACCTCAATGACCTCTACCGGCGCGTGATCAACCGCAACAACAGGCTGAAAAGGC
>DATNGU010000073.1:0-7422 GCA_035605775.1 Solirubrobacterales bacterium
GCCGCCCGTCGTCGGGATCACGGACGGCGACCCGCTCTTCCTCCGGCTGCTGTAGACGCCCCGCTGCTTCGGGGTTGTCGAGGGTCCGATCGGTGACGATTCGGTGCAGCTCCAACACGGAATCCGGCGTGAGGGTGTCGCCAATCCCCTGCCGCATGAACTGAAGCGCCTTGTAGTTGTTGACGATCATCCGCTCACTACGATCCTCAGGCTCGCGGCCGCTGCGCAGCAGCTCTTTTGCGATCCGGCGCGAGGTCGTGGCGCCCTCGAGTTGACTGGAGCGGATCGCCTCCTCCATCAGCGAGCTGACGAGGTATCGCTCCCGCGCATGACGATCCGAGGTAACGACCTCCTCCATGGCGACGGTGCCACTGCACTCCTGATCGACACGATGCAGGCTCCGCAAGAGCAGGTCAGGCAGGCTGTATTTGAGCGAGACCCCGTTCTTGTCCCGGAGACGTAGTTGCCGCATGCTGGGTCCTCGCTCGAGCACCTTGATGCGCCACCACCACTCTTCCGGACTGAGTTCACTGGGAGGATCGAGATGTCGCAGCTTGTCCCAGTGGAGGTATTTCTCGCTGGAACGGCTGTCGGGCGGGGCATTTAGCGCCCGACCCATGCGCTCGACCCCACTTGCCCCCGCGGCGCCGAACAGCCCATGCGTAGGGGGCGGCGCCTCTACATGCATGGCCAAATCCAAATCTGTCCAAATCTATCCAAGAATTTGGAAGTATATCCAAATCCCACCGATATTTGGATTGACTAGGGACGACCCAGCTTGGCAAGCACGGCGGCCGCCAGACCTGCCCGGTATGCCGCGTACGGCCACAGTGCCCGGTCGCGCTCGACCAGGTGGATCAGGCGTTGGGAGGCGAGGGTGGAGGCAAGGGAGGCGGTGACGCCGATTGCCATCGAGCGGCGCAACTCCGGCGAAGCCCCGCGGCGGCGCAGGCGGACGCCCTTGAGGAGGGTGGCGCCGACGATGATCGGCAGGGCAATCGTGCGCGAAAGCAGGTTCGCCTGGTCGCGCGAGAAGTGTCGCCAGCGGGCCGCCGCCAGGGTGATGCCGTTGCGCGATACGCCCGGGGCGAGGGCCGCCGCCTGCGCGACTCCAAGCGCCAATCCGTCGGCCGCGGTCGCTTCGCCCTGCCCACGACGCTGTGGCCTCGCGTCGGCGGCCAGCATTGCTGCGGCTCCCGCGAGCAACCCGATCGCGGTCGCCTTTGGGCCCCCCAGCCGTTGCTCGATCGGTCGCTCCAGCGTGTAGCCGACCACTGCCGCCGGCAGGAAGGAGAGGCCGAGTAGGAGGGCCCGCCGCCCATCGAACGAGCGCAGCTCTTCGAGGATCGCCTGCCGCTGGCCGATCAGCAGCGCCACCGCAGCACCCCCGTGCAGCGCCACCTCGAAGCTCTTGCGGACCTCCGGGTCGAGCTGCTCCCAGTCCCACCCGGCAAGCCAGGGGACGAGCACGATGTGGGCGGAGGACGAGACGGGCAGCAACTCCGCCGGTCCCTGGACGACCCCGAGCGCGAGCGCGCGGGCGACCGGGATCCTGCCGTCCGCAGCTCTGCTCAAGCGCCCCTGCCCGAGCGCGCGGGCTCGGGAGCGGACTCGGTCTGTTTGGGCAGCGACTCCCCCGACCCGTCACCGCTCCCATGCCGCCGCCGAATCAAGAGGTAGATGATCCCGCCGACGACTGCCGCCAGGACCACGTAGTCGAGGTAGCCGAGGTTATGGCGCCACTGCTCCCAGTTGTCGCCGACGCTGCGGCCGACCAGGGCCAGCATCAGCACCCAGGGGATACAGCCAGCCAGGGTGAACGCGGTGAAACGCCAGAAAGGCATCCTCGCCACGCCCGCCGGCAGCGAGATAAAGGTGCGGATGATCGGCAGCATGCGAGTGAAGAAGACAGTCGCGTCGCCGTAGCGCTTGAACCAGTCGTCGGCCCATTTCAGGTGTTTCGGGCTGATGTGGATGAAGCGGTTGCGTTCGAGCAGGTCCAGGCGGGCGAAATAGCCGACCCCGTAGGCGATCCACGATCCGACGAGGTTCCCCAGTACGCCGGCGGCGACGATCCCGAACAGGGTTAGGTCCCCTTTGGAGACGCTGAATCCGGCGAACAGCATGATCGCCTCGCTAGGCACTGGAATGCAGGCCGACTCCAGCAGCATCAGCAGGAAGACGGCGACGACGCCTGCCGACCCGATGAAGTCGGTGGCGACGTTGACGATCGGGTCGACGATCTTGTCGGTGATGCTGGCGAAGAAGATGAGCATGCGCGAAGCGGGGATTGTAGGCGGCAAGCCCAACACCAACTAAACTCGCCTGGCTGCCATGCACCGGTTGAACCATCCCGTCTACCGCAATCGGGTCCTCCAGGTGGCGGCCGACGCGCTCTTGGTAGGGCTCGCCTTCTACCTGGCGTTCCGGCTCCGCTTCCTTGACGAACCCGGTATTCCGCACCGCTACGAGGTGCTGTTCGCCCAGTCGGTCGGCTTCGTCGCCCTGGTCAAGGTCACCGTCTTCGCCGCTTTTGGGCTCTACCAGAAGTGGTGGCGTTACGTCACCGGCCGCGACTTCCTCACGATCGTCCGCGCCGTTGCCGCCGCCAGTGCCGTCGTCGTCGTCCTCTTCACCGTTTTGCAGCCCTTCGACCACGACCTGCCGCGCTCGGTTGCGGTGATGGACTTCATCCTCACCCTGCTGCTGATTCCCGGCGCCCGCCTCGCCGTGCGGCTGATCGTCGAGCGCCCCTCCCACGGCCACCGCCTGCCCAAGTACGAGGTGCTTGTGATCGGCGCCGGCTCGGGCGGCCAGATGGTCGTCCGCGAGATGCAGCTCAATCCCAACCTCGGCGCCACTGCGATCGGCTTCGTCGACGACGACGCGCGCAAGCAAGGGATGCGGATGCTGGGCCTCAAGGTGCTGGGCACGACGGCGCGGATCGAGGCGGTCCTCGACGACACCGAGCCCGACGAGGTGGTGATCGCGATCCCCTCGGCCCCGGGAACGCTGCGCGCCAAGGTCGTCGCCGCCTGCCGTGAGCGCGAGATCCGCGTTCGCACCCTGCCGACCGTGTTCGAGCTGTTGCGCGGTGGCGTCCAGCTCAACAAGCAGTTGCGCGACGTCCAGGTCGAGGACGTGCTGGGTCGCGACCCGATCGTGGTCGAGCTGGACCGGGTCGGCGCCTATCTGCGCGACCGCATCGTCCTCGTCACCGGCGCCGGCGGCTCGATCGGCTCCGAGCTCTGTCGCCAGATCGCCCGGGTCGAACCGCGCCTGTTGGTCATGCTCGACCACGCCGAGGACAACCTCTTCGAGATCGAGCGCGAGATGGTCGAGGAGCGCCACTTCAGCAACGTCGAGGCGGTGCTTGCCGACTGCAAGGAGCCGCACCGGATGCTGGAGACGATGCAGCGCTTCAAGCCCGGCGTCGTCTTCCACGCCGCCGCCTACAAGCACGTGCCCCTGATGGAGGCCAACCCGCTGGAGGCCGTCCGCAACAACGCGATCGCGACCCGGATTACCGCTGAGACCGCCGCCGCCTCCGACGTCGAGCGCTTCGTCCTGATCTCGACCGACAAGGCGGTAAACCCGAAGACCGTGATGGGCGCCTCGAAGGCGATGGCCGAGTGGATCGTCGAGGCGGCTGGGCACCGGCACCCCGGCACCCGCTTCACCAGCGTCCGCTTCGGCAACGTGCTCGCCTCCTCGGGCAGCGTGGTGCCGATCTTCCGTAGTCAGATCGAGCGCGGCGGCCCGGTCACCGTCACCCATCCGGAGATGACCCGCTACTTCATGACGATTCCGGAGGCGGTGCAGCTGGTGATTCGTGCCGGCGACATCGGCGCTGGCAAGGGTGAGGTGTTCGTCCTCGATATGGGTGAGCCGGTGAAAATCGTCGACCTCGCCAACAACATGATTCGCCTCGCCGGCTACGAGCCAGGTGCGGAGATCGCGGTCGAGTTCACCAAGCCCCGGCCCGGTGAGAAGCTGCACGAGGAGCTCTTCGGCAGCGGCGAGGACCTGCAGCCGACCGCGGCGAAACGGATCCACCGCGCGGTCCGTGTCGCGCCGCTCGACCCGGCCTGGGTCGAGACGACGCTGAACTCGCTCGAGCACCTGGTGATGGCTGGCGACGAGGCGAATCTGGCCGTGCGAGTCGTCGAGTTGATCACCGCCCAGGGCGGCGACGCGGCGGCAGTCGGCTGAGAGGCCGTCCTCGGACCGCCTCTAACGGATAGCCTCTCGCAGCCAGCCCTTGGAGCTGATCAAGGAAATCGGGGCGTTTGCGGGCTTGGTCGCCTTCCTCGGCCTGGCCGTGCTCGCGCTGCTCTCGTTCGCCCAAGGGCGCGACATCCGCCGCCTGCGCGAGTGGGCGGGCTCAGCGCCGGAGCGCGACGCTGAGCGCAAGGAGACGACTTCGGCCGCAGCTTCCGAGCGGGCCGAGGAGATGCGCAAACTGGAAGAGGCACGCGACGCCGAGCGGCAGGCCGCCGACCTGCGCGAGCACCGGCGCGAGCGTCGCGAGGCGGGCCTGCCGGAGCTGACCCGCACGGAGCGCCTGCGCGAGCGCTTCTCGGGCGGCGGCGATTTCCGATCGCGCCTTGGCGAGCCGCGATACCTGGTGGGGATCTTCGCCGTCGTTTTGATTCTGGCGGTAGGCGTCGCTTACGCGATGCTGCATGGCTTTGGCGGCGATGAAGGAGCAAGCGGTCAGGGGGCCAAGCAGGCCGCCGCGCTGAAGCCGGCCGAAATCGAGGTGACCGTGCTCAACGGGACCGCGGTCGACGGGCTGGCGGGTAGCTACGGCGACATGGTGGAGGGCGCGGGGTTCCAGCTCGGCGCGGTCACCAACAGCCGCTCGAGCTTCGCCGACAGCGTCGTCATGTTCAAGCAGGGCGACGGTCGCGAGGCTCACCGGGTGGCCACTGCGTTGAAGATCTCGCGGGTGCGGCTGATGACCTCGGAGATCGCCTCGCTCTCGGCGGGAGCCCCGGTCGCGGTCGTGATCGGCGATGACAATGCCCCGTCGAGCCCCTAGCTTCGCGGCGGTCGTCTTCGCCCTGCTCGTCTTCGCCACGATCGCTGCCTTCGCTTGGTCGCAGCGCTTGAAGCGAGATCCACTGGTTCTCGATCGGGTTACCTTTGGCACGGCGGCCAGCCGCGGCTTTACGCCTAACCACGACTGCCGCTTCGACCGCATTCGGGTCCGTTTCCGCGTCACCCGCTCCGATCGCGCCAACGTCCAGGTGGTGAAGCCGGGGGGCAAGCTCGTCATCACGCTGGCCCGCGACACCTACCTGAAGCGCTACCGCTTCTTCACCTTTTACTGGGACGGTCGCACCCGTAACGACGGCACTGCCCCGCCTGGCCGCTACAAGCTGCGGGTCAAACTGCTCGGCCAGGACCGCACTCTGGTCCCCGGCGGAGTGATGCGCCTGCACCGCGCCGCACGGAATCCCACGCGGCGTTGTGCCGAGGAGCGAACCGGTTGAGCGAGATCCTCGCCGCGGCAGGCGTTCTGGTTGCGGCGGGGTCGGCTGCGACGGCGATCCTCCTGCCGGCGGGTCGGCTGCGATCGGCGGCGATGCTGCTGGCGCTCGCCCTCTTTCCCCTGCTCATCCTCGGCGATCAGTGGCACTCGGTGCAGATCGCCGACCTGCGCGACAGCGCGGGGCAGCTGATTGGTCTTGCGCTTGCCGGGCTTGCCGCCGCCGCGGGGCTTGCCGCGGCCTTCCGTCGCTGGCCGATTCTGCTCCCACTCGCGATTGTCTTCGCGCTTCCCTTCCGCGTGCCCTTGCACGCTGGCGGCGACACGGCGAACCTGCTCGTGCCGCTCTATCTGGTGATCGCCGGCGGGGTCCTCTCGACTGCGCTTACCGAGTGGCAGCAGGGTTGGGGGTCCCATCCGCGCGCGGCGTCCCGTTTTTCGCTTCCCCGACTGAGCGAGAGTCGCGAGCCACGGGACGAAAAACCCAGCACGCAGATGGGACCCCCAACCCTGCTGCCCTGGGTCCTGGCCGGCGTCGTCGTCCTCTACGCGTTGCAGACGCTGTACTCGCCCGATTTCTCAAAAAGCCTTCAGAACGTGTGTTTTTTCTTTGTGCCGTTCTCGTTGGTGTACGCGTTGCTGCGAGAGGTGAAGTGGGACCGGAAGCTGCTGGTCCTTGTGCTGTGGGTGGTAGCTGTGGAGGCCGCGGCTTTCGTGATCGTTGGGAGCGTCGAGTACTTCAGCCGGGAGCTCTTCTGGAACGACCAGGTGATCAGGTCGAACGAGTTCCACACCTACTTCAGGGTCAACTCGATCTTCTGGGACCCCAACATCTACGGGCGGTACTTGGCCCTGGTGATGGTCGTCGCGATGGCGGCATTGCTGTGGACCAGGGAACGCCGGGCGATGGCGCTGTTGGCGGGACTCGTAGCTGTGCTCTGGCTCGGTCTTGCGGTCACCTTTTCGCAGTCGAGCTTCGCTGCGCTGCTGGTGGGACTGGCCGTCCTCGCCGCTTTGCGCTGGAGCTGGCGCTGGACGCTGGCAGCGGTTGGGGCGGGGGCTGTCCTGGCGGTAGTGGTCGTCCTCTTCGCCGGTGGAGTTTCGAAGCTCAGCCCGGATCGCATCAACTCCGACACCGGCGGCCGCGTCAACCTCGTCTCCGGTGGCACCGATCTCTTTGCCCAGCGTCCGATCTGGGGCTACGGCGCCGGCAGCTTCCCCCGCGCCTACCGCGAGCACGTCGCGACGAGAAAAGCCCCCGTCTCGGTCTCCCACACCGAGCCCGTCACGGTTGCAGCTGAGCAAGGCCTAATCGGCTTGGCGGCCTACGCGGCTCTCCTCGTCGTGGCGGTGTGGACCATGTCGTCTGGCTTGTTCGCCTCTCGCACGGGTGGCGCGGTAGGGGGGACCACCCCCGAGGAAGCTTTAGCTACCGCAGGGGGTGGTGGGTCCCCTGCCGCGACAGGACCCGCGCGAGAGGCGGTCTTGGCAGTGTTCGCAGCCCTCTTGGTCCACACCATGGCCTACGCCGGCTTCTACGAGGACCCGATCACGTGGGTCCTGCTGGCGCTCGGCGCCTCGCTTGCGGCGGTCCCGGTCCGCACCTCGGCGTAGGCTCGCGGCGTGTCGGGCTACCTCCGCCGCCTCGCGACGACCGGTGCCGCCTACACGGCGGCCAGCGTCCTCTCGAAGCTGATCGCGGTCGCGTTGCTGCCGCTCTACACGCGCTATCTGACCCCTGCCGACTATGGCGCTGCCGAGGTGATGTTTGCCGCCGTCGTTTCGGCCAGCATCATCATCCGACTGGGGATCATCGAGGCGCTGCTCCGGTTCTACTACCAGGCCGGTGAGGAGCCGAACCAGGTGGTGAAGACGGCCTTCGCCTCGCTGCTCTGGACGACGACGATCGGCCTGGCGATCGCCCTTCC
>DATNGU010000074.1:0-5558 GCA_035605775.1 Solirubrobacterales bacterium
CCGGTAGGTGGGTTCGGGGCAGGTTCCTCACCGAGATTCGACTGGTTCATTCACATCGTCTTCTGCCTCTTCGCGGTGGCGTGCATTCTCGGTATTGGCCTAGCCGGACATGACCTGGAAGACATCGGCGCCAATGGGGACGAGTTATTGGGGCTCGCCTGGGCGGTGGCATTGGCCGGCAGTACCGACCTGGCGCGAAGCCTGGTCGCGCTCTTTCTCGCGCGCCTAGACGGGTTCCCATTGTATGGACCCTCCTCGCGCAAAGATGACTGACTCCGGGTGCTAGCTGCCGTCGATCTGCAGCGGCGGCGATTGCGCCGGGGGCGCAGGGGCTGCAGCTGCTACCTCGGGCTGTTCGACCCCGAGCGACTCGGCCAGCTCGCCGGAATCGAACATCTCCTCGACGATGTCGGCGCCGCCTATCAGCTCACCATTGACGTAGAGCTGCGGAAAGGTTTGCCAGTCGGAGATCTCGGCCGTCACCTCGCGCAGGGGCTGTAGTGCAGGAAGAACGTCGATCGCTCCGTACTCGACGTCCATCGAGTCGAGCACCTGCACCACCCGCATCGAGAAGCCGCAGCGCGGCATTTCCGGCGTCCCTTTCATGAAGAGCAACACCGGGTTGGCGGCGATCAGCTCCTCGACTTTCTCTTTCAGCTGTGGATCGGCCATGAGCACAGACTAGCTATCCTGGTGCTTGGGTCTTGACGCTGAGCGCGTGGATCGTCCCGTCGTCGAAGCGTTGCTTGACCGCGGCCTTGACCAGACGGTGCTGGTCGATCCGCGAGAGGCCTGCGAACTGGGGGGCGGTGACCGTCGCCCGCAGGTGGTCGCCGGCGCCGGTCTCGTCGACCACCTCGACCGCGGCGCCCGGCAGGGCGGCCTCGATCATCCCCTCTATCTCCGCCAGGTCAGCCACGCCGCGATTGTAATTCAGCCGTGTGGGGCGCCCGTGTGGCCCCGGCCGGGTAGGATCGTGTGTGGACCGTGCTAGGCGGGGAATCAGCGGTGCCTTGTAACCCGCAATCCGCTCTAGCGGGGCCGAATACCGTTCTGAGGGGCTGGCCTTCGGGGTCGGTCTGCCGCGGGCGGCGTTGACGGCCGGGTCCTGCGCGACGTGGGCACGTGAATCAGGTCAGGTCCGGAAGGAAGCAGCCTTAAGCGGATGCCGCGGGTGCCGCAGGTAAGCCCGACTCGAGCCAAGCGCGACGGACACGCCTGGGGACCTCGCTTCGAAGGCGGGTGCACGGTCCATTTTCAGTGCCTCGAGCCGGCCAAGGTGCTCTGGGGCCGCCCGCCTCAGCAAGAGGCGAGCCGCTCGGCCAGCCAGAGGTCGCAGAGCCAGTCGGACTGTTCGCCACCCTTGCGGATGACGACGATGCCCTGGGGTCCTCCCTCGACCGTCAGCTTCTTCCAGCGGGTCGAGTTCGGCACGCTCTTCAGTGCGGCGATGATGTTGTCGGGGGCTCCCTCGCCGGGACGGATGCGGCCGTCACGTGATTTGGCGGCGAACTCGGGGGTGGGGGCGACGACGGTGACCTCGCTGGCGCCACTCATCTCCTCGCCGCCGAGCCGAGCCGAGACGCTGCGCCCGTTGCGCTCGCCGCTGAGGACGAGGGCGCCGCGGATCTTTGGTCCCATCCGGCCGGTGACGGCGTCGCGCGTCTCGATGTCTACTTTGGGCCGCTCCGTCAGCTCGAACCCGAGCGGCGCCATCGCCTTGCCGACGTTGGCGTAGCCGCTGTCCAGCTCGCCCCCCGGCATCAGCGCTCGGATGCTTCCCCACAGGGCGGCGATCACGATCAGCGGTCCGCCAATCAGCAGCGGCACGAAGCTTTCGAAGAAGTAGATCGGCGGGACGGTGAGGAAGATCCCCAGCATCACCAGCATCGCCAGGTTCTGGCTGCGCCGCCCGGTCTCCCATCCGGCGGCACGCGCCTTGACCGCCTCGGGGTCGATCGGCTTCACCGCCATCGCCGCCCAGAGGTCGGCGTCTTCCATTGTCGTCGGGTTCTCGATCTCTCGCCCGCCTTCGGCGGCGCCGCGAGAGCTGTCGCGGGAATCCGCACCCGAGACGCGGTTGAGGTCGGAGCGCTGCAGCGCAAAGAGGATCACCAGGAAGACAGCGAGGACACCGAAGATCAAGGCGTAGGTCGTCTTCGGGTTCGCGTCTTCGCTGCTCGTGTTTAGGCCGACGACGAGGACAATTGCGGCGACGACGAAGATCCCGATCAGTCCGAACCGCGAGGAGCGCTTGAAGCCACCTGACATCGCGGCGGCAGCCTACCCGGCCCCACGGCTACTCGATCAGGCGCGCCTCCATCCGCTTGACCGCGATTCGCCACATCACGAGGGCGAAGGCGACGAGGCCGGCGAAGCGGACGAGGTCGATCGCTTCGTAGCCGAAGGCGCCGCCGCGCACCAGTTCGACCAGCTGGTGCAGCGGGTTGAGTTGCGCTACAGCCTGGATGCCCTCGGGCAGTTCGTCGATCGGGAAGAAGGCGCCGGAGACGAGGAAAAGCGGGGTGACGAAGAGCGCCGTCACGTAGTTGAACTGGTCGATCTTGGCGACGGTCGCCGCCATCGCGATGCCGAAGCCCGCGAAGCCGAGCGCGGTTGCGAGGCAGAAGAACGGCACCAGCAGCATTCCTGGCGCCGGGTCGAGCCCGAAGAGCATCGTCACCAGCAGCGGCACGCAGCCGTAGACGCTGGCGCGCAGGCCGATCCAGAGCATCTCGGCGCTGACCAGCTCCTCGACGTCGACCGGGGCGGCAAGGATCGCTTCGTAGGTGTTCTGGAAGCGGTGCTTGACGAAGGTGCCGAACATCGCCGGCAGGGCGCTGGAGAAGATCACCGCGGTGGCGACCATGCCGGTGCCGACGAACTGGACGTAGGGGACGCCGTTGACTTCGTCGACCAGGGTCGCGCTGAGGCCGAGGCCGAAGGCGAGCAGGTAGACGATCGGTTCCAGGATGCTGGAGAAGGTCGTCCCCTTCCAGTAGGTGCGGAAGTTGGCGAGCTCACGGCTCATCACGCCGCCGATCGCCGCCGGTTCCAGGCGCCTCACTCCGCGGCCTCCCCAGTCAGCATCACGAAGACGTCCTCGAGGGTCGCGGCACGTACGACGGCGTCGTCGGGGATCGCGCCGTTGCCGGCCCGCTCGGAGCCGACGATTGCGATCGCCGGGCCGGCTGGCCGCACTGCGAGCCCGCTGGCTTCGGCGTCGGCGCGCACTTCGGCGAGGCGGTCCGGCGGGCCGTAGACCTCGGCGGTCTCGCGGCCGACGTGCTCGACGATCAGTTCTGCCGGCTTGCCGCGGCTGATCACCTTGCCGTGCGTCATCACCGCCACTTCGTCGGCCAGGCGCTCGGCCTCCTCGATGTAGTGAGTCGACATCAGGATCGTCGTGCCGCCCGAGCGTAGGTTGTCGATCAGCGTCCACAGCTCGGTGCGGATCTGCGGGTCGAGGTCGACCGTCGGCTCGTCGAGCAGGATCAGCCGCGGCTCGTGGACCAGCCCGCGGGCGAGCAGCAGGCGGCGGCGCATGCCGCCGGAGAGCTCGTCGACGGCATCGCGGCGACGATCGCGCAGGCGCGCCAGATCGAGCGCTCGGTCCACCGCGGCGCCGACATCGGGAACCCGGTAAAGCCGTGCGTAGACGGCAAGATTGTCCTCGACGGTGACGTCGACGTCGAGGTTGTCGAGCTGGGGGACGACGCCCATCTTGGCTCGCGCCGCCTTGGAGTCGCCGGGCAGCTCGTGGCCGAGCGCTCGCAGTTCGCCCGCATCGGGCAGCGCCTGTCCGGTCAGCAGCCGCATCGTCGTCGACTTGCCGGCGCCGTTGGGGCCGAGCAGGCCGAGGCAGATGCCCTCAGGCACGTCGAGGTCAAGCCCGTCGACCGCCGTGATCGGGCCGAACTTCTTTACAACGCCGCGCAGTTCGATCGCTGCCATGGCGGCCATGCTTGCATGGAAGACTCCCGGCCATGCTGGACGAGCGCTGGATCCGGGCATTGCACGTAGAGACCATGCGAGAGGAAGACCTGCACGCCGAGCGCGAGCACCACGTCCTCTTCCAGGCTTCGACGATCGGGGCGCTGCTCGACGGCGCTTACGAGGGCGACCTCAGCTTCGCCGAGCTGGCCGAGCACGGCGACCTCGGTCTCGGCACGCTGAACGGCCTCGACGGCGAGATGATCGCGATCGACGGCCGCTTCTACCGGGCCGACGTCGACGGCCAGGTCGGCGAGGTCGGGGCGACGGCGAGGACGCCCTTTGCAGTGGTGACCAGTTTCGAGCCCACGATCGACCGCACGATCGGCGGGCCGCTCGACCACCTGGACCTGCTGGCGCGGCTCGATGAGCTGATCCCTGCTGACGCTGTCTCCTGCGCGATCCGCCTCGACGGCGGCTTCGACTTGGTCCGAGCTCGCTCGGTGCCGCGGCAGAAACCACCTTACCGACCGTTGACCGAGGTCGTCCTCGAGCAGCACGTCTTCGAGCTGGCGGACGTCGAGGGGACGATGCTCGGCTTCCGTTTCCCCGACTATGCGGAGGGGATCGAGGTCGCCGGATACCATCTCCATTTCATCTCAGACGACCGCAGTTCCGGCGGTCACGTGCTCAGCTCGCGCGCGAGCGAGCTGCGCGCCCGGCTCGACCCGTCGAGCGAGTTGCACGTAGAGCTGCCACCGGAAATCGACCTCGCCGACCCCGATCTAGCCGCATCGACCCACGCCGCCGTGGCGGCCGTCGAGCACGACTCCTGACTCCTTTTGATGCCCATAGGGTCATCAAGGCGTCAGATGTTCGTCAGCAGCGACGGTAGAGGACCCAGGACTCGTTGCGAGCGACGCGGTGGAAGCCGGTGGGGACCCTGGTCTCGAAGCGGGCCGGGTCGTTGGGGTCAAGGACGAAGTTGTGGATCACGAACGGGCTGGCGGGATCGAGGAAGTAGCCGCGGCGGGGCTGGCTCTGCTCGGAGGAGCTGACGATGCGCGACGGCCTCAGGTCGAGGTCGAAGGCGAGCCGTGGCACCGCGCGGTGGTTCGGGACCGAGATCGGCAGGCAGAGGGGTTCGAAAGCACCCGAGTCGGCGAGGTCGCCGAGATCAGACTCGATCTCGCTCTGGTTGGTGAGGTCGGTCTCGACTCGCGAGAGCAGGTCCCACTGGTTCGGCGCCCAAGCGACGAACATCAAGGCGACGACCGCGGCGAGGGCCTGCCAGGCACGCCGCCACGGGTGTCCCCGCTCCAGCAACCGCCAGCCCAGCAAAGCGAGCGCGACGAAGACGGCCAGCACCGCCGCGGCGAGCATCGTGTAGCGGGGGAGAATCGCGAGGCCGGCGCAGGCGAGGATGGCGAAGGCGCCGAGGGCAAGCGCCGCCGCCGCGACGCCGATCTCACTGCGCTTGCGCAGGAAGACGAGGCCGAGGACGACGCCCCCGGCGGCTCCGACCATCCCCGGCCACTGCAGCACCTCGCCGAGCCGGCGCGGTCCGTAGAGGACGAGGTCGACCGGCCCCGTCTGCCGGGCCAGCGTGTCGACGGTTTCGCGCG
>DATNGU010000075.1:0-3936 GCA_035605775.1 Solirubrobacterales bacterium
CAGCCGCCGCGATCGGCCCAGCTCTCTCGTTGCCCTCGCCGACAGTCGCTACGCGCTGGCCTCGGAGAGCGTCGTCGCGGTCGGGGGGCGGCACGCGCTCGCCCGCTGGTGCGAGCGCCGCGCTCAGCGAAGCGGCGACGACCCGGCCGAGCGTGCGTGGTGGCAGGAGGTCATCGGCGCCTTGATCGCGAGGGGCTAGGCCGCGCCTGCGGAGGCGGCGATCTCGGTATAGGCGGCAGCCGGATCCTTTGCCCCGAACACCGCAGATCCCGCCACAAAGAGGGACGCCCCCGCCTCCGCGATCAGGCCTGCGGTGCCGGTGTCGATGCCACCGTCGACCTCGATCTTCGCCTCGCCAATGAGGGCAGCGAGGCGCGAGACCTTGTCAACCGAACCCTCGATGAACGCTTGGCCACCCCAACCCGGGTTGACGGTCATGCAGAGGGCGATGTCGGCATAGCCGCGGAGCTCTGCGAGCGCGTCCACAGGCGTACCGGGGTTGATCGCCACCCCGGCCAGGCAGCCCAGCTCGCGGATCGCGGCCAGCGTTCGGTTGGCGTGTGGGGTCGCCTCCTGGTGGAAGGTAATCGAGTCGGCGCCCGCCGCCGCAAAGGCCTCGATGTGGCGCTCCGGCGCCTCGATCATCAGGTGGACGTCGATCGCGCCCCCGGCCGCGTGAACACTGTCGGCGATCGAGGCCGCGACCAGAGGCCCGATCGTAATCGGCGGCACGAAATGCCCGTCCATCACGTCAACATGAATTACCCGCGCCCCAGCCGCCATCACCTCGTCGACCTGCGACCCAAGCCGCGAGAAGTCGGCCGAGAGGATCGACGGCGCAACCCGCCGCTCGTCCAACAACTCCGCCATCCGCTCAGACATGAACAGCGCTCCAGGGCGCGAAAACCAAGCAGGTCGGGGGATGCAGGGAGGACGGTGAGGGGAGCGCACTTTCGTGCGTGACCCGATCCGGCCGACCGAAGACCCCGAAATGCGCCGGTTTGCAGCGTCCTGGGGTCATATTGGCCTCAGCATTGAGTCTCCGCACATCTGGCAGGTCATGTCCTCAGTAGTGCTCATCCGGGCGATGGTTTGGTGCTCGCCGCAATTCGGGCACTGCGAAACCAGCTCGAAGCGGCGCAGACAGTACACGCAGCGGAAGCGGCCCGGCAGCTGCGTCGGCCGCAGCCAAGGCTCGCCGCAGCCGGGGCATTTGGCTCGCTTCAACAAGATCTGACGATCCCGACGATGATCGTGGTCCTCGCGGCCATGTGGTCAATCATCCTTTCTTAAGCGGCAGACGAAGAAACCCGTCGTGCGGTCGCGGTCGGGGCGAAGCTGTAGGCAGCGGCGGTCGTGGGGCGAGGCAAGACTCGGCGCCAGGGCCCCCAAGTCATCGACCGAGTGCGGCGGCGCCTCGCCGCCTGCCGCTTGGTCCAGCAGCGCCGCGACCCGCTCCTCGCTCTCACGGCGGGAGACCGTGCAGGTCGAGTAGACGAGCGTCCCCCCGGGCCGCAGCACCTCCAACGCCCTGACCAAGATCCGTCCCTGCAGCTCCGCCAGGCGCTCGATCGTCCGCGGTGACTTGCGCCAACGGGCATCCGGCCGCGAGGCCAACGCGCCGAGGTCGGAGCAGGGCGCGTCGACGAGCACCCGATCGAAGCCCGATGCCATCCCGGCCGCCGACGCGTCGGCCTCGATCACGGTAACGCTGCGCAAGCCGAGCCGGCGTGCGCCGGCGGCAACCTCCTCGGCCCTGCCCGGATCCTGCTCGACCGAGATGATCTCGCCGCGGTCGCCCATCCTGGCGGCTATCTGACCGGTCTTGATCCCGGGGCCGGCACAGAGATCGAGGATGTGCTCGCCCGGCTGCGGATCGAGCACCTCGACCATGGCGGCAGAGCCGCGGCTCTGCGGAGTCAACTCTCCGGTCGCGACGCGCTCCGGGACGGTTGCGCCAGTCCTCCCGTCGACGACGATCCCCTCCACCGCCGCCAGCGGCCAGGGGCCCTCTGCCACGCGTGCCACTACGCCGGCCTCCCGCAGAGCCGCCAGCGCGGTCTCCCGATCGGTGCGAAGTGTGTTGACCTGCAGCGCCAGCTCGGCCGGCTCGTTGCACGAGGCGAGCAACTTCCGGGCCGACTCCGCCCCCAGCTCCTGCCACCACATCTGGGCCAACCAAAGCGGTGCCGAGTGTGCGACCGCGGCGCGCTCCGGGGTCGAGTCGTCGCCGAGCAGCGACTCGGCGAGGCCCGCTCTCTCGCGGATCGCACGGCGCAGCACTGCGTTGACCAGACCCGACGCATGGGCCGCGCCCGCCCCCTTTGCCAGCTCGACCGCTTGATCTACCGCGGCGTGGTCGGGTGTCGCGTCGGCGAAGAGAAGCTCATAGAGGCCCAGCCGCAGGGCGGCGATCACCGGTGGGTCGAGCAGCCGCGGCGAGCGTTCGGCGAGCCGTTCAATCGCCGCATCGGTGGTGCCGCGACGCTGGACCGCGCCAAAGGTGAGGCGCTGTGCCTGGGCACGCTCACGGCCAGCCAGTCCGCGCAGGTCTGCCTCCTCGCGGAAGAAGCGCTCGGTGTGGGCGTCCTGCTCGAAGGTCACCCGGAGCGCCTCGAAAGCAAGCGCCCGAGCGGGCGTAATCACAGGGACGGCACCCGATGACCGCGCAGGTATGCGTCCGCGGCCATCGGCTTACCACCCTGCGGCTGCACGACCTCCAGCCGCAGCGCCCCCCGGCCGCAACCGAGCAGCAGCGCCCCCCACTCCGCCTTCATCTTGCCCTGCTTGACGCTGACGTCGACGGCCCGCGCCTTCCTCACACCCAGCCGGTTCTCTTCACCGATCTCGAGGTAGGCACCAACGTGGGGCGTCAGGGCGCGAACCGTCCGGGCCAGCTCGACCGCCGGCCGGCAGGGGTCGAGGCGCCGCTCGCCGGGTTCGATCTTCTCGGCGTAGGTCACCTTCCCGTCGTCCTGCTCGACGAAGTAGAGGTCCCCCGCCTCGTGCAGGTCGAGGGCGCGAATCAGCAACTCACCTCCCAGCGCAGCCAACTTCTTGGAAAGGCTCTCGAAGTCGTCCTCGGCGAGGATCGCGATCTCCTCCCGCAGAGCCACGGGACCAGAGTCCAACCCGGCGGTGAGGCCCATCACACTGACCCCGGTGCGCTCGTCGCCGGCCATGATCGCGCGCTCGATCGGCGCCGCCCCGCGCCAGCGCGGCAGCAGCGACGGATGGACATTGAGCAGCGGCAGCTCGGAGAGCAGCGGCTCGCGGATCATCTGGCCGAAAGCGCAGACCAGCACCGCTTCGGGCCGCGCCGCACGAACCCGCTCCAGCGCTGCCTCGTCGTTTACGTTCTCCGCCTGCAGCAGGTCGACGCCCAGCTCGGCGGCAACCGCGGCGGTCGGCGGCGGCCCGCTCTTCCGTCCCCGCCCCTTGGGCCGGTCAGGCGGCGTCACGACAAGCTGCGGGCGGTGGCGGGAGTCGCCCAGGCGCCGCAAGACTTCCGCGGCGAACTCCGAGGTGCCGAGATAAACGGTTCTCACGCGTCGGTGCGAGGCTCGCGGTGCTCTTCGGCGTCCCGCTCGTTATCCCCCTCCGCCGCCGGGCTGAAGCTGTCACCTTCACGCAGCGCCCGCAACGCTGCCTTGCGCTGGTCGCGTGGGGCTCGGTCGAGGATCAGCACCCCGTCGAGATGGTCGATCTCGTGCTGGAGGACACGCGCCTCCAGCCCCGAGGCCTCAATCGTCACCGGCTTCCCTTCGACGTCGAGCCCGCCGACACGGGCGTGCAAGGGGCGCTCGACATCCATCGCCACGCCCGGCAGACTGAGGCACCCCTCTTCGGCGACGACGACCTCCTCGGAGAGCCACTCGATCGATGGGTTGACGAGCCCGGTCGGTTCGCTGTCGGGACCCGCTTGAAAGACCAGAA
>DATNGU010000076.1:0-6435 GCA_035605775.1 Solirubrobacterales bacterium
CCCACGACATGCTCTGCACGGCGAACATGGACGGCTACTTCGTCGAGCTGAATTCAGCCTGGGAGCGCAGCCTCGGCTACAGCGACGAGGAGCTGCGCGCCAAGCCGTTCATCGATCTCGTCCACCCGGACGACCGCAAGGTCACCGAACTCGAGGCGGCGGTCCTCTTCGAAGGCAGGGAGACAGCGGCATTCGAGAACCGCTACCTGGCGAAGGACGGCAGCTGGCACTGGTTGCGGTGGAGCTCGGCCCTGGCCCCGGACGAGTCGCTGATCTATGCCCGCGCCACCGACGTCACCGAGCTGAAGCGGATCGAGTCCGAACGCGAGGCCCTTCTGGGCAAGGTCAAGGTCCTCGCCAGCAGCGATGCGCTCACCGGACTGCCGAATCGGCGCACGCTCGACGAGCAGCTTCCGCGCGAGATGGCCCGGGCCCGCCGCGCCCTGACGCCGCTCTGCCTCGCGATCATCGACATCGATTACTTCAAGGCCTACAACGACGCTCACGGTCACCTCGCCGGCGACGTCATGCTGCGCGATTGTGCGCTGGCCTGGGACGACGAGTTGAGGGGCGAAGACACCCTCGTCCGCTATGGCGGCGAGGAGTTTCTCGTTTTTCTCCCGGACAGCCCGCTCGAACAGGCGGCCCGGGTCGTCGAACGCTTGCGGGCGGCGACGCCAGACGGGCAGACCTGCTCGGCGGGTCTCGCCTGCTGGGACTTCACCGAGAGCGTCGACGACCTGCTTGAGCGCGCCGACAAAGCGCTCTACGCGGCCAAGGACAGCGGCCGCGATCGCCTGGTCTTCTAGGCGCGGTCCCGCGTTTCTTTGAGAAGTCGGCTGGTTGGTTGCGCCTTAGTACGGGGGTTGGCGCAGGCGTTCCTGCTCTTCGACCGCCACAACGCGATCCGCGCGCTTCGCCCACATCCTCTGCTGCAGAAAGCCGAGGATCAGGCCGGCGGCTCCGGCGATCATCAGGATCAGCCCGACGGTGTCGAGACTGACGTGAGCGACGTGCAGATTCGCCGCGAAGCGGAGGATCGCTCCTACCGCGATCAGGAATATGGCTCCCGCGATCGTCATCAGTGCGCCCTCTACCCGCCACCCTCTCTCTGAAAACAAAGGCGGGTGAGCCCGCCTTTCACCCGAGCAGCTTCGCCGCGGCTTTGACGCAGAGCGAGTAAGGCGTCCCTTTCTGCCCTTTGACGTGCTTCTTGCTCAGCGAGGCGCAGGCCTTGGCAGGGCTGGTGGTGTTGCCGTTGGCGAGCTTTGCCATCGCGGTTACGCACTGGCTGAAGGGCGTCCCTTTCTGCCCTTTGACGTGCTTCTTGCTCTCTCCCTGGCAGTAGTGGCCGTAAGCTTTCGCTTTGGCGGGCAATCCAGCGTCGGGACCCGGAGGCGTTTCGTAGTGCGGCCCGTTGCCATTGCCGACATTGGCTGGCTTGTCGGCGATAGCCAGGGTTGGCGCGACGCTCAGCAGGCACGCGGTCGCGATCGCAAGCACTTTCACAAAGGTCCTCATAGCTCCTCCTTATACGCACGGATGCCGGTTGACTACCCGCTGTAACGGGGGGTGGCCCCCCGGCGTCAGGCCCTATTCGGCGACCGCCTTGCCGGGCTTGGGGTTGCCCGATTCTGCGGCTGCGGCAGGGGCGGTCGTGGTGTCGGGGGCAGGCGATTGGTCGGGGCGCGCGGGCTCGGGTGGGTGCGGCGGAGGCCGCTCAGGCGGTTTCCTCTGGCCGGTCTTTCCCGTGGCTACGTGCTTTGCCCCTCCGGGGCTTTTGAGCTCACCCGGGGGAATAGCGCCCGGATCCTTCTTTCCCTTGCTTGGGTGAGCCGGCTTGTCGTGACTGGCTGCGTGGCTTGGGTTCTTGGACCGGCCCAGGTGCTTGCCGTTGGATTCGGAGCTCCCCGGTTTTACGTTCGTTCCCTCACTCGGCATGATTTTCGCCCTCGGCGCAGTGGGGTCGGCGATCGAGGCCTGGCGGATACTCTGCCGCGCTTTGAGCCGCGGTTTTCCAGCGCTCAGCGCCTCTCGGCGCGCGGATCCCCGAGTGGCGGCCGGGAAACCGCGATTTTGGGATGGCTGTCCAACTGCCGTTCCGGCCGGCGGCTCGTCCCGGCTTCCGCTGTCCGGATGGATCAGGCGGCCGTCATTTGCGGCAATGACTCCCACTGCGCCGACGGCGCAGACGGCGGCCGCCGACTTGATTGCCGTCGAGCCGATCAGGGTCTTTCCCGCTGCTGCGCCTGCGGCACCAGCCATTGCGCCCGAACCGCCGGCAGTTCCACCCAGGAGGCTTTGCAGCATCCCCGCTGAGACAGCTGCCGGCAGCGGAGCGAAAGCGGCGAGCTCGTGGCGACGATCGGAGATCTCGGCCCTGAACGCTTGACAGCTCCGGCACTGAAGCAGGTGGGCACGGATATCCCGGCGCCTGAGGATGCGGCCGTCTTCGCTGGAGATCGCTCGCATCACCTCTTCGCAAGGCATCTCACGTCCCTCGCTCATCTGCTTGAGCCCGAGTCGGGCCTCGTAGAGGGTCTGCCGCGCCACCGAGGGCGACGTCTGCAGCGCAGCGCCGATCTCCTCGAAGCTGAGCCCGCCCATCTCCCGCATCACGAGCGCACCCCGCTGGCGGTCGGGGAGCTCGGCGATGTCGGAGATCAGCTGCCTGAGTCGGTCGCGGGCCTCGACCTCTTGCGCCAGTTCGGATCGACCGACAAGGGACTCGACTTCGACCGGCTCGGTGCTCTTTCTGGCCCGGACCATGTCGATCGCCTCGTTGTAGGCAATGCGGTAAAGCCATGGCTTCAGCTTCAGGTCGCGCTCCTCTCCAGGCAGGGCGCGAAGGACCTTGAGCATGGTGTTTTGCACCGCGTCCTGTGCATCCTCGGCACTGCCGAGAATGGCCGCGCAGTAGCGGTAAAGATCCTGGTGGTAGCGATCGAACATCGCCGCAAAAGCGCGCTGGTTGCCGGCGGCCGCCCGGCGGGCGATCCCGGCGTCCGAGAGTAAGCGTGACGATCCCCTTCGAGTCACGCCACGCAACGATCTCCATCGGGTGTCATCCCTTCCAGGGTAGGGGTTCAAGGGGTCTTCCCGTCAGAAACGACGCGCCGCGCCGAATGCCAGCCCCTATCCCTACATACGAGCGCGGCCAGTTAGCTGCTCTTGCCGGATTTCTTGCCTCCCTCACGTCCCGCGGCCCGCTTCTGCGACTTGCTGCCGCCGCTGCCCTTACCGCTCTTTTCGCCACCCTTTTTCGATGAGTCGGGTGAATTTGCGATCGAGGCAGCGCGCTGCTTGCTCATCCCCTTCTTGCGTAGACCTTCGTACTGCTTGTCGTTCTTGACGCTGGGCCCGTGGTCTTTGGCCATGAGGCTCCTTTCGTCCCTATTGCCGCGTTGCCGACTACCCGTTTGGCGCTGGTTGAAGCTCTCGCATCGGGGTAGCCACGGACACCGTGGCGGCGATTGGATACACGCTTTCAAGCGAGGAGAACGGGGCGCGGGCTCTGGTCGAGCAGGCGGTTCGCGCCGAGCGCGCCGGGTTCTCCTTTGCCGGCATCTCCGACCACTTCCATCCCTGGATCGACCAGCAGGGGGAGAGCCCCTTTGTCTGGGGGGTGCTGGGAGCTATCTCGCAGGCGACCGAGCGACTGCAGCTGGTCACCGGCGTCACCTGCCCGACGACGCGAATACATCCAGCGATCGTCGCCCATGCCGCCGCCACGGCTGCCTCCCTGCTGCCGGGCCGTTTTTCCCTCGGCGTTGGCAGCGGTGAGAACCTCAACGAGCACATCCTCGGCGACAACTGGCCGTCGGTCCCCCAGCGTCAGGAACGGTTGGAAGAGGCGATCGAGGTGATCCGCTTGCTTTGGGAGGGTGGGATGAAGAGCCACCGCGGTCGCCACTACACGGTGGAGAACGCCCGCATCTACTCGCTGCCGGAGGAGCCCCCACCGATCCTCGTTGCGGTGGCGGGCGAGCGCTCGGTGGATCTGGCTGCCCGCGTTGGCGACGGGCTGGTGGGGACCGCCCCGGTCGCGGAATCGATAGACCAGTTCCGCTCCGGTGGCGGCGAGGGCAAGCCCACCTACGGTCAGCTCCACGTCTGCTGGGCGTCCAGTGAGGAGGACGCCCGCGCCACGGCCCTGCAGTGGTGGCCGAACGGGGCGGTCAGCGGCAGCTATTTCCTCGAGCTGCCGCTCCCCTCCCATTTCGAAGAGGCGGCCGAGCTCGTCACCGAGGAGGACATCGCCGGGAACGTCGTCTGCGGCCCCGACCCCGAGCGTCACATCGCGGCGATCCGCGAGTACATCGACGCCGGCTACGACCATGTCTACGTCCACCAGGTGGGACCGGATCAGGACGGCTTCTTCGATTTCTACGAGCGCGACGTCCTGCCCGAGCTGCAGTAACCGCTACCAGCCGCACGGCGCAGGCAAGCGCGCGCTCGCGGGTGGTCGTGGGAGGTACTGCTTGCGGCCCGCTTCACGAAGCCGGTCGCCTGGATGTGGCCGGGCGGGTCGGGACAGATCCAGACGTCTTGGCGCTTACTTCGCTCCGTTTGCCGGCGCCCGACATGGGTAGTTCGCCCCCATGAAGCTGATCTTCGCGCCGATAGGGATCATCGCCGGTTTATTGGCTGGGATGGTCGCCCAGAAGGGCTTTGATCGGCTGTGGGCTGTCTTCGACGATGAGGAGCCGCCTGAGCCCGATCAGCGGGACGCGTCCTATCCGAAGCTGATCGCCGCGCTGCTGGTCGAGGGCGCGGTGTTCCGGTTGACGAAAGGCATCGTCGATCACGGCGTGCGCACCGGATTCGCGCGGATGACCGGCACCTGGCCGGGCGAGAAGCCAGCCGACGCAAGCTGAGGGTTGCGGCCACTACTCGGCGGCGGGCGCCGGGATCGGGCCCAGCCCGAGCGCACGGGCCACCGCCAACAGGTTCGCCGCCGCCGTCCTCCCGGTCGAGCGCTCAGGGCTTGATTCAGCGTGCAGTTGATGACCAGCGCCTTCATCTGGACCGACTTGCTACCCGGGAGCGGTCCGGCCGAATCCACCCCACGACGCCAGCTGTCCAGCGCCTACGCCGTGAGTCCGCGCGCAAGCTCGCGGGCGTTGGCGGGGGCGAACCCGCACCAATCGTTGTTGAAGTAGACGAAGACCTCGCGCCGCGACCCCCAAGCGGCGACCCGACGTCGCCAGCTGTCCAGCTCGGACGAGGAGTAGTTGCCATCCCGCCCGCGCGACCCGTAGTGCAGGCGCAGGTAGGCAAGCTGGCCCACCGGCCGCGCTGGCGGCAAGTCGCGGCGGGCGTCGTCTCCGAGGGCTAGCGAGGCGCCGCGCTGCTCGAGCAGCGCGCGAATGGCGGCGACAAACCAGCTCGGGTGGCGGAACTCGAAGCAGTGTCGAGCCGGCGGGAGGGCGTCGAGCGCCGAGGCGAGGAGGTCGTCGTCGCGGTGCAGGCTCTCGGGAAGCTGCCACAGCACCGGTCCCAACCGCCTCGCCTCGCGCAGCGGCTCCAGCGGCTCCCAGAATCGGGCGACGCCGTCCTCTATATCGCGCAGACGGCGCATGTGGGTCAGGTAGCGACTGGCCTTGACGGCGAAGAGAAAGTCGTCGGGCGTCTGCTCGACCCAGCCTTCCACGGTCTTGCGCTTGGGAAGCCGGTAGAAGGTCGCGTTCGCCTCGACCGTGTCGAAGATCTCGGCGTAGCGCCCAAGCCAGCGCGATGCGGGCAGGCTTTGGGGGTAGATTCCGCCGCGCCAGCTCTTGTAGCTCCATCCCGAGCAGCCGATCCTGACCCGCTCCATGGCCGCCTTGGCTACCCGTTTGGGCGGCCGCCAATCGGGGGTAGCGATGGGCCTAACGAGAGGAGGCGCGCCACCCATGCCCACGGTGATCATGGACATCGACGGCACTTTGGTCGACACCAACTACCACCACACCCTTGCCTGGCATCGCGCCCTGCGTGCCCACGGCCACAGGGTTCAAATGTGGAAGGTCCATCGCCACATCGGAATGGGGGGCGACCAGATAGTCGCCGCCTTGATCGGGGAGGATTCGGCCGCCGTGCAGGGGGACGACATCCGCGCCGCCGAGGCGGACGCGTACAAGGAACTGATCGACGAAGTGGAGCCGATGGAGGGAGCCCACGAGCTGCTTCAGGACCTGCGCACCGAGGGCTTCGGGGCGGTGCTCGCGAGCTCCGCGAAGGCGGATGAGGTCGAGCACTACCTTGATCTGCTGGATGCGCGCGAGTTGGTCGATGCCTGGACGACCGCAGCCGATGTCGAGAAGACGAAGCCCGCCCCGGACCTGGTGCAGGTTGCCCTGGAAAAGGCTCGCGACCGGGCGTTGATGATCGGCGACTCGGTCTGGGACGTGAAGGCGGCGAGCGCCGCCGGAGTGCCCGCGCTCGGAGTCTTGA
>DATNGU010000077.1:0-2075 GCA_035605775.1 Solirubrobacterales bacterium
GGCCGCAGCCCGACCGAGACCCCATTTCCTTCGTTGAACGCCCGTGCCCGCCGCCTCGCCCGCAGCATTCTCGATCGCGCTGCCTGGAACGGTATTGTCGTGCGCCGCTAAAGCATGATCCGTAAGCGTCGTCTTCAGGCCACGGCTGGCCGATCGGGTGCAACGGAATAGGCCCAAGGCACCAGGTCATCGAGACGGGTCTGCGGGTGCCCGTTGACTATCCGGGTAATGACGTCGGTGAGATAGGCGTGCGGCTCGACGGCGAGCAGCTTGCAGGTTTCGATCAGCGAGGCGATCACGGCCCAATGCTCGGCACCGCCGTCGGAGCCAGCGAATAGGGCGTTCTTGCGGTTGAGGGCCAGCGGGCGGATCGCACGTTCGACGACGTTGTTGTCGATTTCGACGCGGCCGTCGTCGAGGAACAGAGAAAGCCCCGCCCAGCGCGACAGGGCATAGCGGATTGCCTCGGCCAGCTTGGTCTTCTGGCTGATCAGCGACAGTTTCTCGCGCAGCCACGGCTGCAGCGCGTCGACCAACGGTCGGCTGCGCTCCTGGCGCGCGGCGCGGCGCTCCTCGGCGGCGCGGCCGCGGATCTCGTCCTCGATGCGGTACAGCGCGGCGATACGCGTCAGCGCCTCGGTGGCGATCGGCGCCATGCCGCCCTGGGCCAATTCGTAAAAGTATCGGCGGACATGCGACCAACAGAAGGCGAGCTGCACCTCGCCCCGCTCGGCCATCACCTTGTAGCCGGCGTAGCCGTCGACTTGCAGGATGCCATGGAAGCCGGCGAGATGCGCCATCGGCCGCGCCGCTTTGCGGTCCGGCGCGTAGACGTAGGCGACGATCGGCGGGTCGGTGCCGCCCCATGATCGATTGTCGCGTGCATAGGCGAACAGCTGGCCGGTTTTGGTCCGGCCCCGACCAGGATCGAGCACCGGGGCAGTCGTCTCGTCAGCGAACAGCTTGGCCGATGCCCGCAGCCTGTCGAGCAACCGATCGTGGATTGGCCGCAGCAGGAAGGCGGCACGGCCGACCCAATCAGCCAAGGTCGAGCGATCCAGATTGACGCCCTGGCGGGCGTAAATCTGCGCCTGGCGATACAACGGAAGGTGATCGGCGTACTTCGACACCAGCACCTGGGCGACCGTCGCCTCGGTCGGCAGCCCGCCTTCGATCAGACGCGCCGGTGCCGCCGCCTGCACCACCACATCCTCGCAAGCCCGGCAGGCGTATTTGGGCCGGCGCACGACCAGCACACGGAACTGAGCCGGCACGATATCGAGCCGCTCGGCGATATCTTCACCGATCCGGTGCAGCAGACCGGAGCAGCCGGGACAAGTCGTGCTCTCGACGTCGACCACCATCTCGACCCGCGGCAAATGGGCCGGCAAGGCGCCACGGTTCGCCCGCCGCCGGACAGCACCAGCTTTACGGCGGTCCGGTTCGCGCTCTTCGCTCTCCGCCTGGCTGGCGGCCTCGATCTGCTCGGCCTCCTCCAGCCCGAGCTGCAGTTGCTCCTGGGGCAGGCTCTCGGCCCGGCGCCCAAAGCGATGCCGCTGCAATTCCTTGATGATTTGGCGCAGCCGCTCGCTTTCGGCCCGCTCGGCCAGCAGCATCGCCTTGAGCAGGTCGGGGTCGTCGGGGAGGGTTGCAGCCGTGCTCGCCACGGCGGCAGTGAATCACGCCGGCCGCCGGTTCGCGATGGTTTTTGGCTCCGGCCTTTGGCGGCTTTTCGCTCAGCTCGCCGCGGTCGGCACCGTTGTCCGCCGCGGCTCGTGCACCCGCCGCCAGTCCAGCCCTTCGAGCAACGCCTGCAACTGCGCCGCGCTCAACCGCATCACCCCGTCGCGTACCGCCGGCCAGCGGAACTGGCCGTTTTCCAGGCGCTTGCAGACCAGCACGACGCCGCTGCCGTCCCAGAAGATCAGCTTAACCCGGTCGGCCCGCTTCGCCCGGAACACGTACACCACGCCGGAGAACGGGTCGGTGCGCATACTCTCGCGCACCACTGCCGCCAGCCCCTCCGCGCCCTTGCGGAAGTCGACCGGCTTCGTCGCCACCAGAACCCGGACATT
>DATNGU010000078.1:0-7802 GCA_035605775.1 Solirubrobacterales bacterium
TTGGACATCTCCTCTGTCCCACTGTCCCACTGTCCAGCGAAGGCACCATTTGCATCGCCGACTTAACACGCGAAACGCGTTGCCGCCTTGTCGAAGCGAACCCCGTGCAGGGTGACTGGCCTAGTCGCCGAAGAAGTCCGCGAGGTCGTAGGTCGGCAGCTTGATCGGCTTGCCCGCACGGCAGCGGTAACAGGGGCCAGTGCGCCACAGTGGCCGGATCGCATTGATGCACTCCGCGCAGAGGGCATCCCATAGTTGCGGTGGGGTCCGCGCGAAGTCGGTTTGCCTCATCCATTCGCCAAACTCCGGGCCGGCAACGCGCCTGCCGATTCGCCGCCTCGGGTCGATCCTCGCAGCGGCGACCTGCGTCAAGCGCACCACGGTAGGGGGTGCGTCTTGTTCGAGTGGGCTCAGCCGACGCGGTCGATCAAGGATCACCGTTTCGCGGCCGAGGTTCTTCACCTTGCCGCCAACCGTCGCCCCGCCGAACAGGCGCAGCCATACGTTCTTGCCGTCCGCTTCAGCGAGGCAGCCGCCGACCTCTTCCCACGCCGCCGTCCTCGACTCTTGGCGCTCGGCGACGCCTGTTCTGATCGCGTCGGGAACCATTCGCGGCAACTCGTTTACGCCGGTCAGTCCAGCACCGGCCCCGTCGATGTCGCCGACGAACAGATTCTCGGCGACAGTGCCAAGCGACACCTGGCGCTCCTCGCCGTTGTCGTCGATCGCCCAAACGAACAGGACTGCCGCCAGCTCGTCGAGCACTTCCGGCATGACGAACGCATCCCACTCAACGGTCATGTAGTCGAATGGTGCCCAAACCTGCATCACGAGCTCGGGTAGGTCGCGGCTCGTGTTCTCTGCGTTGAAGCTGAAGGCGAAGGTCCCAGACGCCTGGTCGATCAATACCACCTCACGACCCTACAAGGTGCATTGCTATCCACCTGGGTCGATGTGGTGATTCTGCCTCATCCTTCGTCCACGCCGGCGCACGTCGCCGAGCACCTTCTCCTTGGCGTCCTTTGCCATCTGCCAGGAGCCCATTGCCAAACCCGAAATCCAAAACCTGCACGAGACCCAGATAGGCAAGCAGTCAGAAGCACCGAGCCAAGGAGCAGACTCTCCGAGGCCCCAAGGTCAGGGGTTATACCTCTGACCTGAGCTACCAGCCAGAACGACCACCACCCCTCACGCAGTATCACGTCGCCACGTGAGCCGATGCAAAACGCGCTCCGGCTGGACAACCGGTTGGAATGCTCACGATCGGCAAGCTCGGCATCGGCCAGGAGAACTACTACCTCGACAAGGTCGCCGAAGGCGCCGAGGACTACTACTCCGGCGAGGGCGAGGTTGCCGGCCAGTGGATGGGCGATGCCGCCGAGGAGCTGGGCCTGAAAGGCGAAGTCGGTCCCGACCAGCTCAAGGCGATGCTCACTGGCCGCAACCCGGTCGACGGCGAGCCGCTCGTCGGTATGCGAGGCGTCCCGAGCAAGGGATCGGTTCCCGGCTTCGACCTCACCTTCTCCACTCCGAAGTCGGTCTCGCTGCTCTGGGCACTTGGTGGAGCCGAGACGGGCGCCGAGGTCTCCCGCGCCCACGACCGCTCAGTAGGAGTCGCCCTCGACTACATGCAGCGCCATGCCTGCTGGACCCGGCGCGGCGCCGGGGGCTCGGAGTTCGTCCAAGGCAACGACTACCTCGCCGCCGTCTACGTCCACCGCTCCTCGCGCAACGGCGATCCACAGCTCCACACCCACGTCCTGATCGCCAACGCGACCAGGGGACCGGACGGGCGCTGGACCCGTCTTTACCACCCCGCGATCTACGACCAAGCCAAGACCGCCGGCTACATCTACGAGGCTCAGCTTCGCCACGAGCTGTCCTGCAGCCTCGGCGTGCGCTGGCAGGAGGTCCGCAACGGCATCGCCGAGATCGAGGGCTTCGCCGACACGCACCTGCGCGCCTTCTCCACCCGTCGCGCCGAAATCCTCGCGGCGGCGGGAGCCGATGCCTCCGCTTGCGCTCGCCAGGTGGCGAACCTTGCGACCCGCGAGGCGAAGGAGGACGTGACGCGCGAGTCGCTGCGCGAGCGCTGGCGGGCCACGGCAACGAAGATCGGCTTGGACTGCGATGAGATCGATCGCAGCTTCGAGCCCAACGCCCCCGCCGTAGCCCGCACGGTCTCTACCTGGCAGGTAGACCGTGCGGTTACGGCGGGGGCTTCCCACTTCGACCGCCGCGACGCGATCCAGGCGGTGGCGGGGTTGCTGTCCGAGGGGGCCGAGGCGATCCACGTCGAGCGCGTGGCCGACGAGTACCTCGCTTCCGAGGCTGTGATCCGGATCGGCGAGAGCGCCAGGGGCGGCGACCGCTACACGACCCGGCGAATCTGGGAGCTTGAGCGCGAGGCGCTGGCGGCAGTCGAGCGGATGAAGGCGCAGGGGCTGCCTGCGGCGGGCGAGATGCAGCTTGGCGAGATCGAAGCCGGCGGCCTCTTCCGCGCCATCGCGGATCGCGCCGACCCGATCCGCCTCGAGGAGGTGATCCGCCACGAGCATGATCTCGACCGAGAGGCGGCGAAGCGGATCAGGGAGGGCGAGGGACGCAAGGCGCTTGGCCTCTATGAGTCGGGCGAGCGGGTCACTGTCGCTCCGAACGCCGAGGCCCGCCGCGAGGCGATGGTCGCGGACTGGCACGAGTCCTACAAGCGCGACGAAGACGCCGTGATGATCGCCAAGCGAAACGCCGAGGTGGCGCGCCTCAACGCGATGGCGCGCGAGGTCCGCAAGGAGGCTGGCGAGCTCGGAGCCGAGGGGATCGAAGTCGGAGAAGCCCGCTTCGCCGCCGACGATCTCATCATCACCCGCGTCAACGACCGCCAAGCGGGGGTCTACAACCGCGAGCGCTGGCGGATCGCGGAGGTCGACGCCGAACAACGCCGCGTCGTCCTCGACGGCATCGACCAAGCCCGCACGGTCGAGGTCGGCGCCGAGTACCTCTCGCGCGCCAACGCGCACTCAGAAGCCCCGGCGCTCGAACACGCCTACGCCGTTACGACCTACTCGGCGCAGGGAAGCACCGTCGACCGCGCCTTCGTCGCGGTCGATCCCTCGATGGACAAGCAGGAGCTCTACGTCGCGACTTCGCGCAGCCGCGGGGAGACGCGCCTCTACGCGACGCCCGAGGTCCGGGTCCACCGCGAGGAGATCGCGCCAGAGTCACCGTATCTGCGAGAGGGCATCCCGCACATCGCCGAAGCGGCCGAGCGCGATCGCGCCCAGATCGCCGCCCACGACGAGGCCCTGCGCTCGCAGTTCACCGGCCTGCCTACCGAAGAGCTGGTCGCGCGACGCGACGATCTCTACGACGCAGCGGATCGGGAGGGAGTCCTCGCGGAGAGGCGCGATGCCCTCGCCAAGCGCATCGAAGGCGGGCGCGAGCGACTTGTCGACTTCCAGGCGGAGCGGGAGGCGGCTGAGGCGCTACCCCGCCGTGAGCGCCAGGAGGTGCTATTCCGCGTGGAGAGCCTCGAAGCGCACTCCCGCAATCAGCTTGCTCGCTTTGAAGCCAAACTGGCGGTGATGCCGTCGCCCGACGATGCGGCTCGCCAAGAGCTCGCCGTCGCGGATCGGGTTCTCGCCAAGCGCCGCGAGTTGGCGATCACCGCCGCCCGCATCGCACCGCCTCCCTACATCACGAACGAGCTGGGAGAGAGGCCGAGCGACCCGGCAAAGCAGAAGACGTGGGACCGCGGCGTCGACCACATTGAGCGCTACCGCCAGCAGCACGGCATCAACGACCCCAGCAGGGCGCTCGGCCGCGAGGCCCAGCGGGCGGCCGAGCGCGCCCGTCAGCGGCAGGCGCTGCGACGGCTTCAGGAGATGCAGAGAGTCCTCGGCCTCGGGCAACATGCCGCGAGGGCGCGTCAGCTCGGCCACGGGTTGGGAATAGTTCGGTGATTGTGGGGGTTCTGTCGCGCACGACTAGCGCGGCAGAGTGTTGGGCCGGGACCCAACAAACGCGGCACCCTTTACGGACCTAGCGTCTCGGACGCCGTAAAACGCTGCGCAGCCTTGCGCCGATAGCGGAGAGCCGACGGGACGGCCAGCGCGTCTCAATTGCCGCATCGTCGGTGAAGACGGCACGGAACTCCGGATCTTCAATTGCTTTACGGCAGGCGATTCGGAGGAGGTCACGCAGCTTTGCAATTTCGTCTCGAAGTTTGCGCTCCTTTTCATCGGAAATTGGCGGAGCACCTTCGCGGCCGAACAGGTTGACGTGCGAGCCATGCGCCCAGTCGGAGCGGCCGATGTACATCCGGCGGCAGAGGCGCTTGCTTATCCCTTCGACCCCGAGGTCGGCGGCAAGCGCAGAGGCCCGGTTCTTGAATTGCGCCGTTAGGTCGCGATAGCCGACCTTGAGAAGCGCCTCCAAACCGCTGATCACGACGAGGAGCATGATGTCGGCCGAGTGCATCCACGACGCGTACTCGGCTCGCCACATGGCGCGTTTGACTCGTGCTGGCAGCTCCGCCGACCACTTTGCATCAAGCAGCTTTGCCAACTCCTCGGCTTCGGGACCGTCGAGCCACTCCCGACCCGGCAGCAGTCGATAGACCGCGATGCCGTCGGTAGCAGCAAATGGACGGATGACCTGCTCGCCATCGGCGCGGTCCATTACCCGAGCTGCGTACTGGAGCGAGAACCCGTTATCACGGATCAGGCGCGAGAGCGCTAGGGCATCCTGGAGCTTGCGATCCTCGTCGAACTGCGCTGGTCCGGCGCCGGCCTCGTCCTCGATCGACCGCTCTCGTACGAAGGTGTAGCGCTGGCCGAACTGACGCGCAGGATCGAAATTGCGACCACGCGGCTCGCAAGCGTCCATAATCGCGTCGGCTTCCTCGGTGGGTAGGCAGGTCAGCGTGATCTCTTCTCCGAGGCTCACCGAGGTGGCGGCGTTCTCGGGGAGGTCGCGCTCGATGCCGACCGATGGATGCTGGTGCCGCTCAGCGTCACTGGCAGTTTCGTCGAGTTCAGCGGCACAGACAATCGCATCGCGGACGCGCACGATCTGACGGCCGCCGAACTCAGGCGGTCGGCTCTCGCGCGATACGTCCACGGATGCCACGACAGGACGCTACCTCGGCCGACAGACGGGCGAGCGTGCTGCCCCTAGTTGGTTACAAGGCCCAGGTCACGATTCGGGACACATCGGGGACACAAAACACCCTTGGAGATCAGCGGTAGAGCGTTGAGCCTGCTTGCTACTGCGATGCCGGAGGAGGGACTCGAACCCCCGACACGCGGATTATGATTCCGCTGCTCTAACCAGCTGAGCTACTCCGGCCGGGACGGGGATGCTAGCGAGGCATCCGGTGGTGGGTGTGGGCCGCCAAGCCGCCCCTCTGGATAGCCTTGTCACCGTGATGGGGAGCGCTCTGGATAGGGCAGTCAGCACGCTGATCAGGGATTGCCTGGATCTGAAACCGGCTGAAGAGGTGCTCGTGATCTGCAACCCGATCACCGAAGAGCTTGGAGCCTTGCTTCGGATCAACGCCCAGGGCGAGGGAGGCGAGGCGACGCTGGCGGTCATCTCCGAGCGCGAATCACATGCCGCCGAGCCACCGATGCCAGTCGCCGCCGCGATGCTTGCTGCCGACATCATCGTGGCACCCACGATCCAGTCGATCTCCCACACGGAAGCACGCCGAGCTGCCACCGAAGCGGGTGTTCGTGTGGCCTCGATGCCCGGTGTCACCGGGGAGATGCTCGCCCGGGTAATGGGCGCCGATCTGAGGTTGCTGCGGAAACGCGGTACCTCCGTCGGCCGTACGCTGGGAGCCGGCGCTGAGGCCCGGATCACGTGCGCCCATGGCACCGATCTACGGCTTGGGTTGGAGGATCGGACCGCGATAGTCGATGCCGGCGCCCTGAGCATGCGTGGGGCCTTCGGCAACATTCCCTGTGGCGAGGCATTCATCGCCCCACTGGAGGGCACCGGGGAGGGGACGCTGGTTGTCGACGGCTCGATCGCCGGTGTCGGCAAGCTCGACGAGCCGGTCGAGCTCACTGTTCGCGGCGGCCACTTGACCGATGCGACGGGAACCGCCGGGGCGCAGCTGTTGGAGCTGCTTACCGAGCATGGCCCTGAAGGCACTAACGTCGCCGAGCTGGGTATCGGCACCAACGAAAGCGCCGTCCTCACCGGCAACATCCTCGAGGACGAGAAGATCCTTGGAACGGCGCATGTCGCCTTCGGCGCCTCGGCGGCGATCGGGGGCACGGTCCAGGTGCCGGTCCATCTCGACTGCGTCGTCCTGCGACCGACCGTGGAGATCGACGGCCACGCCATCGTGCAGGTCGGAGAGCTGGTCGTCTAGGTAGTGGCCCGGCCGCTGCTTGCCGTCCCCAACGTCTCGGAGGGCCGGGACGCGACGCGGATCGAGGCCGTGGAGGCGGCTTTCTCCGCGGGGGTCGAGCAGCTCGACCGCCACACCGACCCGGACCACAACCGGACCGTCTTCACCCTCGCCGGCGACGCCGCGGCGCTGGCTGCGGCGATCGCGACAGGTGCCGCGAAAGCGATCGAAGCGATCGATATGGCCGCACACCAGGGAGTTCACCCCGCGATTGGGGCACTCGACGTCTGTCCTCTTGTCTGGCCCGCACCCGAGGATCGTGACCTGGCGCGCGCGACCGCGATCGAGGTCGCGGGCAAGATTGGCGACCTTGGTGTTCCCGTCTTCCTCTACGGCGAACTGGCGGTCGGCGCCGATCGCATCGAGCGTGCCTCCTTCCGCAATGGCGGGCTTGCCGAGCTCTGGCTGCGGATGGAGGCGGGCGAGCTGCGGCCTGATCGCGGACCGCAACTGCCGCACCGCACCGCGGGGGCGACGCTGGTTACCGCCCGTCCCCCTCTTGCCGCCTTCAATGTCGAGCTCGATAGCGGCGATCTTGACATCGCCCGTTCTGTCGCCGCTGGGCTGCGCGAGTCGGGAGGTGGCCTACGGGGGGTGCGGGCGATTGGCTTACCGCTGTCGAGTGGCCGGGCTCAGGTTTCGACCAACGTCCATGACCCGGTCGCCGTGCCATTGAGGGAGGTGGTTGCGGGGGTGCGTGCGCTCGCCGCGCCACTCGCGGCGCGACCGGTTGAGGCCGAGCTGGTTGGCTTGATTCCAGCTGCCGCACTGGCCGGATACCCGGATGACGTGCCGATTCGGGGCTTCGATCCGGCCCAGCAGACGATCGAGCGGCGACTCGCCGCTTTCTTCTGAGCGGCTCGGACCGCTAGATTCCGGGGCATGGCTCAGACAAGGAAGAAGCGCCGCCGCAAGCACCGTGGAACGCAGGGGGGACGGGTCGACCCGAACCGCCGAGCCGGCCGTCCGCGTAGCCGCGAGGAGGCCAAGGCGCGTGCCCGTGCCGGTCGCAAGAGTCCGGCAAAGTCCGATGCTCCGCCGACGTGGCGCAGTGCCATCACCCGTGGCGTGGTCGCCGCCGTGATCTTCACTGCGTTGTTGATGCTGATCTTCAAGCGGCCGATCGGCGCCGCACTCGGACTCGGCGCCTTCATGCTCGTCTTTTATGTCCCGGCCGGCTACTACATCGACACGATGATGTGGCGGCGCCGCGAGCGGGCTCGGATCCGCACGACGGACAAGGGATGAGCCTCGATGTTCAGATGCTCACTGTGGGGCCCGTCGCGGAGAACTGCTTCGTGCTGCGGCGCGAAGGCTCCGGGCGTGGCTTGATCGTCGATCCCGGCGACGATCCCGACCGCATCCTCGCCACAGTCGAGGAGAT
>DATNGU010000079.1:0-2074 GCA_035605775.1 Solirubrobacterales bacterium
GCTGACACGGCTATCGGTCTCCCGCGGATAGGGAAGCTCGTAGAGCAACGCGCGCAGGCCATCGGACCCAAGGCCGCATCGTTTCGCGCTCTCGCGCAGTCGCTCCGGGGTCACCGCCTCTCCCTGTGAGTAGTGGGCGACCATGTCGGCGGTGGCGATGATCGCGGCCAGGCCTTCGGCATCCTCGGCGTGGTGGCGCTCGATCGCCACGGCGATGCGCGGCGGGACGTTCCAGCGTCGCGCCAGCACACCGCCGACCAAGGCGTGGTCGATGCCGAGCTGCTCACGTTCTTCTCGAATCCGTTGCTCCGGCGTGCGGGAGGAGGCATCAAAGTAGGTCCGGCGACCGGGATGGAGCTTGGAGACCACCAGCCGACCGATGTCGTGGAGAAGGGCGGCGACGATCAGCTCGTCACGGTCGTCCCAGCCGATCTCACGTCCGATCCGTGCCGCCGCCTGTTGGGTGGCGAGCGCGTGGACCCGGAACTGCTCGGGCCGTAGCTCCCAGCCGCCGTTGGACTCAAAGAAGTCGAATACAGGTGCGGTGCCAGCGATCGCCAGCACCCCGGATGGCTTCAGGATTTCGACGGCCGCGGGCACGCTGCCGACGTTGCCGCTGCGATTGGCGAAGCGCAGCACGGCGATCGTCAGGGCGACGTCTGCCTCGACCGCTTCGACAAGCTCACCAACGCGTGCAGTCTCGGCCGTTGCCGCCTGCATAACCCGAGTTCGGGACTCAATTAGGGCTGGAAATTTCTCAACCGCTTCGAAGGCGGCGGCAAGTCGGGCGCCGGGTGCGGCGGCAGGACTGCTGCCCCGCGGGGCATCGGCCTTCCGTACCTTCCCATTGCTTTGTGTTTTGCTTGCCGCCATAACCGGGTTACCCCGTGGCCTTCATCGGCAACGGAGGACGCACGGTTTAGCCCCCGCCTCCTTATTAGTGGGGTCAAATTCCCCTTTGCTTGTCCAGTGCGGCGAGCCGCAAAGCGGCCCGTTGTCCGTCAGGGTCGGAGGCGTTTGATTGCCGCATCGATGCGGCCCAGCGCTTCCTCGCGCCCCAGCACGGCCAGCGATTGGAAGATCCCCGGCGAGACGGTGCCACCGCTGATCGCGACCCGGATCGGCTGGTAGATGCGCCCCGGTTTGACGCCGAGGCGCGCCGGTAGAGGCGCCAGAACCGTCTCGACCGCCTCGGAGTCGAAATCGCTGCTTGCGGCAAGGGCGCTGTGGGACGCCTCCAGCGCGAGGAGGGCATCGTCTTTCATCACCTTGCGCCAGGCCTTCTCGTCCCCGATCGGCGGTTCGAAGAGGAAGCGGATCAGCGGCCAGACCTCCGCCAGCGTTTGCGCTTTCTCCTGGACAATCTCGCAGGCAGCCAGCAGGCGGTCGTCGGGTTCCCGTCCCAGATGTCCCGCCACCGCTCGCACATAGTCGTCGAGTGCCATCTCGCGCATGTAGCGCCCGTTGATCCAGCGCAGCTTCTTCTCGTCGAAGATCGCCGCCGCCTTGCCGACGTCGACGACTCGGAAGCGTTCGACTAGCCGCTCGGTCGGGATCAGGGTCGCGTCGTCGTCCGCGCCCCAGCCGAGCAGGGCCAGGTAGTTGCGCACCGCTGCCGGTAGGTAGCCCGCCTCGCGAAGCTCCTGCACCGAGGCGGCGCCGTGCCGCTTGGAGAGCTTCTTGCCGTCTGGCCCATGCAGCAGTGGCAGGTGCGCGTAGCGAGGAGATGAGAAGCCAAGCGCGGCCAAGACCAGCAGTTGCTTGGGGGTGTTCGATAGGTGATCGTCGCCGCGGACCACATCGGTGATGCCCATCTCGGCATCGTCGACGGCGACGGCGAAGTTGTAGAGGACGGAGTCGTCCCCGCGAGCGATGACGAAGTCGTCGTAGCTGCGATTGGGGAAGCTGACCGGACCGCGGATCAGGTCGTCGACCACGGTCTCGCCCTCGTCGGGCACCCGAAGCCTCACGGCTGCGCCTGGCTCGTCGACCGGCTCGCCGCGATACCCCCGGCCCGCGCCGTGCTCTGCCTTCCAGGCCTCGACATCTTTTGCCGTGGCCTGGTCGCGATAGG
>DATNGU010000080.1:0-4209 GCA_035605775.1 Solirubrobacterales bacterium
GCCGGCGCGACCGCAACCGCAACCAGCGCCGGAGCCGTGAGCAGCGTTGGCGCCGCGCTCAGCGGCGGTAGCGCTGCCGGTGGGATCGGCGCGGTCGGTGGCGCGATCGGAGCCAAGGCGGTCGCCGGGGTAGTCACCGCCGCCGTGATTACGGCAGGCGCCGTCGAGGTGAACCGAAACATGGATACGACTCCGGTGCCGAGAAGCAGCACGCCAGCTCAAATCTCACAGGCGTCTCCAGCCATCGCCCAACATCACGTGGCAGCACCACAGCCGCAGGCCGTCGAGCAGACTTCGGCGCCGGCTACTCCACAGCCTCCCGCGGAGGCGCCGGCGCCGACCCAAGCCGAGACCTCCCCCAGCCTGGAAGCAGCCGGATCGACCACGATCGAAGCCGACGATGAGACCACCCCGCCGAACGCCACTGCTGTGAACGTCGTCGTGGCAAAGCCCCCAGCGGGTGCAGCCGGCGCCCCCACCGGAGGCGACACCGTGGTCGTCACGGTCGGCGGCCCGCCTCCGGCCACCACCGCGCCGCCGGCTGAAACCACGCCCCCACCAGCCGAACCCGCACCGCCGGTCGAAGAAACCGCGCCGCCGGCTGAAGAAACTCTGCCGCCGACGCCGGCTGAATCGTCCTCTGAATCGCCCCCGCCAGCCGAAGGCTAAAGCGACTTCCTTCTGGACTCTGGGCCCTAGTTCAGCCCGATTACTTTAAGGCGACGCATCAGGCTGTTGCCCGCGAATGCCCGCGTGTCCGCCAGCGAGTAGCCGAACAGTTCGTAATCCTCGTCTTCCGGCGCCCAGGGCGGCGACAGCACCCCGTCGGCGACCGGTAGCGACTCCTCCAAGGTGCGCTGGATCGCTTCCTTGTAGCGGTTGTCTTCGCGCGCCTTTTCGCGCAGGAAGACGGAGCCGAAGGCGACGTGGCGGTGCTCGTCGCGAGCGACGTTCTGGAAGCCTTCGACGAAGGCCGGCAGGGTGCCTTCGCTTTCGTTGAAGTCCATGATGAAGTGCTGCCCGGTGAGGGCCAGCATTCCCTCGATCACCATGTGGTAAATCGTCACCGCCTCGACCAGGGCCTCGGTGTCCTCGGGTTCTGCCGAGAGGCGGTCGGTGCGCTTCTTCAACATCTCGTCGAAGAGCTGGCTGAAGTTGTCGTTGAGGTGCTCGGAGGTCTCCGCGAGCATCTCCGAGAGGCCGTCGGCCTCGAGCACGCCGACCTCGCGGTAGAAGCGCTCGAAAAAGCGCACGTGGCGCGCCTCGTCGGCGATCTGGGTGCAGAGAAAGATTTTCTGGTCCTCGGTCGGCGCGGCGCGCATGATCGGGCCCAGCTCCTCGGCGACTTTCTGCTCGCCGATGAAGAAGGAGGACAGCCCGTACATGCGCTGGAAGCGCTCTTCGGGGCTGATCCGCTCGTGCCAGTCTTCGCGGTCGCGGCTGAAGTCCAGCTCCTGCGTCTGCCACTGCTGGCGCTCCCAGAGCATGTACAGCTCCTCGTAGGTGAGCAGCTTGATGTCCCCGGTGCGATCGGCGGCCTCGTTCAACGCCGGGTCGGCGGTCGCCTGAAAGTCGGCCCGCTCGGTCCGTGGCTGGGTCCCGGTTGCCTCTTTGGCCTCCATCGTCTCTCTCCTCGCTCGGCTACGACGGTCCGGTCGAGACTACAGGCATATTGGCCGGCTGGCCAGTTTTTTCGACTAAACCGAGTGCGTCTCGCCCGGCTTCAGCAAAACCACACGCGAGGAGGTCTTCGACTCGACCTCAGCCTTGAAGGCGTCGTCATCGGTGGCGATCGGCGGGAAGGTGTCGTAGTGCATCGGGAGCACGGTCCCGGCCGCGACGAATTCGGCCGCGACGACGGCGTCGTGGCGATCCATCGTGTAGTGGCCACCGATCGGCAGCAGGGCAACGTCGACTGGATTGCGTTCCGCGATCAGCTTCATGTCGCTGAAAAGGCAGGTGTCGCCGGCGTGGTAGACCGTCACGCCCCCGATTGAGATCAGCAGGCCGGCGGGCGTGCCGGTGACCGTCCCTGGCGTCGGGCTATAGGGGGCCTCACTGGATCCGGCGATCGTGCTGGTGTGCCAGGCAGGGACCAGCTTGACCCAACCCCAATCGAACCTGACCGTGCCGCCGAGGTTAGGGTCGTGGACCTTCCCGACCCCCTGCTCTTCGAGCCAGTTGGCGATCTCGACGATTGCCACGCACTCGGCTCCGGTACGGGTCGCGACGCCAACCGCGTCGGCCATATGGTCGACGTGGCCATGGCTGATCGCGATGTGCGTCGGCTCGACCTCCTCCGCACTCGCAACCGCGGCGGGGTTGTTCGGCTTCAGGAACGGATCGACCAGCACCGTCGTCTCGCCGTCGCTCAACTCGAAGCACGAGTGACCGTGAAATTTGATCTCCATTTCAGCTCTCTCCTTCCGGGTCTTCGCCCTTGCTCATCTCGTCTTTCAACGCCCAGCCAACGGCAACTCCGACCATCATCCCCATCCTCGCCTCCTCGGCCAACAGAGTCCGCACGGCGGTGATCCGCTCCTCGGGATCGGGGACAGTGGCGGCCTTCAACGACTCGGTCTCATGCGACTCGCCGAACCAGCCGCCCTCCGCAAGCGCAGCACCAAGCACTCGCTGCAGCTGGGGCGCCGCGCGGGCGACAATCGCCTCGGCCTCGGCGAAGCGCTCGGCATCGGCCAGGCGCTCGATTGCGGCTTCGAGCCGCTCGTCATCCGTGGGCATGAGTTGAGCCTATTCCGACGGGCGCAGGGCCGAGGCGGCAAGGCCCGCCAGGCCACCGACTACGGCTCCGACCAGGCCGGCGAAGACATCCGCGGTCGACTCGAAGAGCGGCAGCGCGAGCAGGACCGCGGCGGCGACGGTAACTCCGATTGGGTCGTAGTCCTGGTCGATCGCACCGTTCGCCTCGGAGCGGCGGATCGCAAACCATGCAGCGACGGCGCCCAGTGCCATCCCATTGCCGCCCGCGATGACGACGATGTCTCCCTGGGCGCTGGCGACGCCGCTGGCGCCCAGCATCCCCAGCGCGCCGCAGGCCAGCAGCAACAACGCCGTGGGGGCGGTGCCGAGACGGCGCTCGACGCCAACTCCGAAGATCGCCAGCCCGACCGCGATCACGAACAGGTAGCCGACGTCGGTGTAGGCGAAGGGCGCGGTGAAGAAGCGCCACCATTCGCCGTCAACCGGCACGGTGAGGCCGCCCAGCGCCACCAGTGAGGCGCCGCTCGCCTGCTGAACAAGCAGCAGCGCAGCGGAACCGAGGATCGCGGCAAGCGTTGCGTAGGGCCGTCGAGAGTCCGCTCTGCTGCGCGAGCGTAAGCGGATCTTGAAGATCCGGCTGGCGGGGCTACGCCGCGGCTTCGCCTCGAGCCCGTCGCCACGCCGCTCCAGCTTCGGCGCCCGCTTGCGCAGCCTCGCCCCACAGTAAGGGCACTCGGTTACGTAGGGACTGACCTCGGAGCCGCAGTTTTTGCAGATGACGCTGAGCTCAGTCTCGCTCATGGTCATTCGAGGATAACCGGCCCGTCGCGACCGCTCGACGCGCGCTGCCGGTGGCATACTGCGTTAATACCCGTCTTCGAGGAGGAATTGAGCGTGGAGTTGAAGAGCCTGACCGAGCAGAAATCGCTTCTGGCCGAGCTGGCGCCCGGCAAACGGACCCGCCTGCGACGCCTGCTATTCGAGTTCGGACCCGGCAACGGCACCCTGATGCTGCTGCCGATCGACCAGGGCATCGAGCACGGCCCGCGCGACTTCTTCCCCAACCCCGCTTCCAAGGACCCTGACTACCAGTTCCGGCTCGCCGCCGAGGCCGGCTACTCGGCACTCGCCTGCCAGATCGGCATGGCGTCCAAGTACTACCCCGACTACGCCGGTCAGGTGCCGCTGATCCTCAAGGTCAACGGCAAGACCGATGTCCCTTCCTCCGCCAAGGCATTCTCAAGCTGCAATGCCAGCGTCGAGGACGCGGTCCGGCTTGGGGCCGACGCGGTCGGCTACACGCTCTACGTCGGCTCGCCGCGCCAGGACGAGGACCTCGCCCAGCTGCGCACGGTGCGCGAAGACTGCGACCGCTTCGGCATGCCACTGATCGTCTGGTCCTACCCGCGCGGCGAAGCGGTCGAAGCCAAGGGCGGCCCCAACTCCTTCTACGCGATCGACTACGCGGCGCGCCTGGCGATGGAGATG
>DATNGU010000081.1:0-2261 GCA_035605775.1 Solirubrobacterales bacterium
ACGGGCACCGACCCGTTGATCGGCCAGGCGGTCATCACGACGTCGCCGACGGATACGACCGCCGCGATCGACGAAGTGACCCTCGCAATCCCCTGCCCGAAGAAGGTCATCTGTCGAAGCGGCGATTGGCTCCACGCCGACATCCCGGGCACTTTCGAGCCGCCCCTCGCCTTCCCGCTGAGGTGGGACAGCACGTTGATTCCGACTTCCCTGAACGTGAAGAAGTTCGCGCTTCTCTACACCGAGTGCCTGGACGGCTGCAAGTTGCAGGTCATCTCCGCACGGTGCTCCTCGCCGACGCCGGCTGCGAGCGAGCTTCCTTGCCTCAGGGGGGTGGCCAAGTTGTCGGACGGCGACTTCGTCGCCACCCTGCTCAACAGTCACAACGGCTACATGCACTAGGCCGACGCGGCGAGAACGCGCAGGGCCTCCGCCGCAACCGCGTTCTCTTTCGCCTCGTAGAGCGACAGCGCGTCTTCCAGGACGCGGTCCGCATCCGTGCCGCGACCCGATTGCCGCAGGACCTCGGCTAGGTCGACGAGCGTCTCGGCCTGGGCGACGACCGAGTCGGTGGGCTCGAGGAGCTCAATGGCTTCCCGCATGAGATCGAGAGCCGCTTTGCCCTTCCCGTTGCGAGAGAGGATCCGGGCGTAGACCGTTCGCCAGAGCGTTTGCGACGCGATGTCGTCGGCATCGGCAAATTCCTGTGCTTGGTGACTCATCTGCTCGGCCTCACCTAGCTGCTCCTGGTCGTACAGAACCCTCGCCAGCTCCGCAGCGACGCTCGAAAGAAGGTATTTCTCCCCGAGCTCGGTGAGCGCCTCGTAGTCCCGCCGGAGCTCGCGCTCGGCCGCCGCCAGGTCGCCTGAGAGCCGCTCGACGACCGACGATGCGAGCGACGTAGACGCTCCGACGACGGTCGGCCCGAGCTCACCCAGCATGGCCTGAGCATCCACGTAGAGGCGGCGAGCCTCCTCGAAGTCGCCACGCATGGCGAGCAGCGCCGCTAGATGGCTCGTCACGAGTCCCTGAGTGCGACGATCCCCCTGGGCCTCGGAGGCCAAGTCCTCGCACCGTCGAATCGCCTCCGAAACCGGCGTCGGCCCGTGCAGCGCGGCGATAGCGTACTGGCCGGCGGCCCGGCCGATCTGCCTGGCGTCGTTCGCAAGCCGCGCATGCTCGATCGCGTGCTCGGCAGAGGCCGTCGCGAGTCCCCAACGGCACGACGTGCCGTGCGCCCAGGCGAGGAGCCGCCAGATGCTGGCAAGAGTGGCGTCGTCGCTGGAGGCGTCCGAGGTGGAGATGGTCCTCCTCGCCTCCTCGACTAGACGTTCGCTCCACCGCTCGGTGGAACCGGCCGCCTGCCCCTTCAGGCGCATGAGGAGCAGGCCCGCAAGTGCGGCGCCCAACCCATCCCCGTCGCGGCGGGCGTCGATCGCCTCTTGCAGAAAGAGCTCGGCCCAAGGAAACTCCCCCACCTCCAGGAGCGCCTCGCCGAGATCGGGGATGAGCTCCAGTCGGGAGGGATCCCCCTCAGGCAGCAGCATGGCGGCACGGCGCAAGAGATTGGCCGCCGCAGACATGTCACCGCGGGCGAACGCCCGGCGACCGGCCGAGGAAAGTCTCTTCGCCGCGCGGCGTCCGAGCTCCAGGCCGTGGTCGTCCAGCGGGCCGAGCTCTTTCAGGTTGCCGTACGCCTGCTCGAGGTGGTAGCCGAGGATCTCCTCGAACTCAACCGCCCGGTCACGGTCGCTGTTGACCCGGTCGGCCCAGCGGACGAAGCGCTCGTGGAGTGTGGCCCGCGTGCGTTTCAGCATTCCCTGGTAGGCGGCCTCCCGAACGAGCACGTGCGCGAATCGATAGTGCGCGCCGGCACCCATCGACTCGACCCCGGTCTGGACGAGGTGCTTGCGGCAAAGGGAGTGGATGATCCTCTCCAGTTGAGCAGCCACCTCGTCCGAGACGAGCTCGTGCAAGGCTTCCTCGGGGAAGACGAGGCCCGAGACGGCCGCGGCCTCGATGACAGCGCGCTCTTCGGGCCCCAGAAGGTCGAGGCGGGCCGCGAGCAGCGCCTGAATGGTCGGGGGAACTGCGATCTCGTCGGCCCTTCCGACGGGAACCCAGCGGTTGTTCTCCTGGCGCAGAGCCCCTTCGTCCACCATCATCGAGAGCATCTGCTCGACGAAGAGGGGGTTGCCCTCGGCCGCTTCCACGATACGCGCATGAACCTCGGAATCGAGCTCGGCGTTTCCGAGGAGGTT
>DATNGU010000082.1:0-4421 GCA_035605775.1 Solirubrobacterales bacterium
ACGACGAGGCCGAGCGGGCGCAGTTCGTCGAGCGCAAACGCGAGGAGTACGCGGCCGACATTGACATCCTCCACCTCGCCTCCGAGATGGTCGTCGACGCGGTGATCCAGCCCGAGGACCTTCGCGCCGAGCTGATTCGTCGTTTCGCGATGGCGGCCGGCAAGGACCGTGGGTTCGCGCAGCGCCGTAATCCCGTTACGCCCGCATAGACGCGGCAGTCAGGCGTCGAGCGAGGTCGCCAGCTCGACGAACCAGTCGAGTGCCGCGGGGTTGGCGAGCGAGTCGCGGCTGGCCGCCTTCTCCGGCGGGGTGCCCATCAGGATCCGCTTCACCGGCACCTCCAGCACCTTGCCGCTGAGGGTGCGCGGCACTTCCGCGATTGCGAAGACCTCGTCGGGGACGTGACGGGGAGAGCAGCGCTCGCGGACCCGACGGGCGATCTCGCGGCGCAGCTCGTCGTCCAGCTCGGCACCCTCGCGCAGCACGATGAAGAGCGGCATCCAGCCGTCGGTGCCGGGTCGGGGTATGTCGACGACGAGGGCGTCGAGGACGTCGTCGAGGCTGAGGACCGCGCGGTAGATCTCGCTCGTCCCCATGCGGATGCCGGAGCGGTTGATGGTCGAGTCGGAGCGCCCGTAGATCACCGCCGTGCCGCGGGCGGTGATTTCGATCCAGTCGCCGTGGCGCCAGATGCCTGGGTACTGCTCGAAGTAGCTGGCCCGGTAGCGGCTGCCGTCGGGGTCGCCCCAGAAGCGGACCGGCATCGAGGGCATCGGCTCGGTGACGACCAGCTCGCCGACTTCGTCGATCACCGAGTTGCCGCCTTCGTCCCAGGCCTCGACCGCGGCCCCGAGCGCCCGCGCTTGCAGCTCGCCACGGTAGACGGGCAGCAGCGGCGTGCCGCCGACGAACGCGGTGCAGAGGTCGGTGCCGCCGCTGGTCGAGAAGAGCCAGGTATCGGCGCCGAGCTGTTCGTAGATCCAGTCGAAGCCCTCGGGGGATAGGGGAGAGCCAGTCGACCCCACGGCCTTCAGGCGGCTGAGGTCACGACCCGCGCCTGGCTCGACGCCTGCCTTCATGCAGGCGGCGATGTAGGAGGCGCTGGTGCCGAACATGGTCACGCCTGCCCGCGCGGCGAGGTCCCAGAGGACGCTCATGTCGGGATGGCCGGGGTTGCCGTCGTAGAGGACGATCGCGGCGCGGGTCAGCAGGCCGGAGACGAGGAAGTTCCACATCATCCAGCCGGTCGTCGTGAACCAGAAGAGGCGGTCGCCGGAGTGGGAGTCGACGTGCAGGTGGAGCTTCTTCAGGTGCTCGAGCAGGATGCCGCCTTGGCCCTGGACGATCGCCTTCGGCAGGCCCGTGGTGCCGGAGGAGTAGAGGACCCAGAGCGGGTGGTCGAAGGGGACGCGCTCGAAGGACAGCTCAGCGCCCGCGCCGGCGGCGAGCAGGTCCTTCCAGGGAATGGTGTCGTTGAGGGCGGAGAGGTTGGGTTCCGGGTCGAGGTAGGGGAGGACGACGGTGCGCTGCAGGCTCGGCATCGCCGCCTGCAGTTCGGCTATGACGTCGCGACGGTCGAAGTCCTTGCCGCCGTAGCGGTAGCCGTCGACAGCAAAGAGCAGCTTGGGCTCGATTTGGGCGAAGCGGTCGATCACGCTGGCCGAGCCAAAGTCCGGCGAGCAGCTCGACCAGACGGCGCCGATCGAGGCGGTGGCGAGGAAGGCGACGATCGCCTCGGGGATGTTCGGCATGTAGGCGACGACGCGGTCGCCCCGCTCTACCCCGAGGTCGCGCAGGCCGGCGGCGACGGCGGCGACCTGCGCACGCAGCTCACCCCAGCTCAGCTCGTCGAGCTCGCGCAGCTCGGAGGCGTGGAGGATCGCCGTCTCGGCGTCGTCCACCCCGGCGAAGACGTGCTCGGCGTAGTTGAGGTTGGCGCCGGCAAACCACTCGGCGCCGGGCATCGTGGGGCTGGCCAGGACGCGGTCGTACCCACCGTCGGCCTGGACGCCGAAGAAGTCCCAGATCGAGGACCAGAAGCCCTCGAGGTCGTCGACCGACCAGCGCCAGAGGTCGTCGTAGCCATCGAAGCTGAGCCCGCGCTCGGCTTCGAGCCAGTGCATGTATTCGGTCAGCCGGGCCCGCTCGACCAGCTCGGCGGAGGGCTCCCAGAGCTTTTCCGGCGACGCGGGGTTCACTCGGCTGCGGCCGTGACGCCTGTTTTTGCCTGCTCGCGCTCCAGCTCGTGCGGGTCGTGGGCGCAGAAGAGGGTGACCTGGTCGCCGTGACGGGCGGCGAGCTCGCGCAACCGCTCCTGGTTTGACTTGCGCGCCTTGTTGTCGGCGGCAGTCAGGTTCTGGAAGAAGCGCAACATCGGCGGACAGCTCGGCGGAGCCTCCATCTCGTGATGGTTGAAGTATGCATCGCCGCAGTGCAGCAGCCAGCCATCGCCCGACTTCAGGGCGACCGCGGTGTGCCCGCGCGTGTGGCCAATCAGTGGCACCAACAGCAGCTCGATGTCTAGCCCGGGCAGAATCCGCACGCTCTCGAAGCCGAGCCAGTCCTCGCCACCGGTTCCGTGCGTGACCCAGCGCGGGTCGTGCTTCCAGTGGGCGCCGCCGATGTAGCGCAGCTTGTCGCTGAGGGCTGGGTGCAGCGCCGCCTCCAGCTCTGCGGAGAGGACGTGAACCTCGGCCCCCGGGAAGTCGGGCAGGCCGCCGGCGTGATCGAGGTCGAGGTGGGTGGTGACGATGTGGCGCACGTCCGTCGCCGCGAAGCCGAGCGCCTCGAGCTGTTTCAGCGCCGTCGTCTCGGCCTTTGGCCTCGGATTCATCAGCGCGGCGAATGCGGTGCCGAGCTGGCGCGGGTTGCGCGCGTCCTCCATGCCGAAGCCGGTGTCGACGAGGACCAGCCTGTCGCCGACCTCGATCGCGAGGCAGTGGCAAACGACGTGGCCGCGTTCCAACATTCCGCCCTCGCCGTTGATCAAACGCGCCCCGTGAGGGCAGAAGGATCCGCAGTTGAGGTGGTGGACCCTCATCCGCGCAGGAGTCTAGTGCGAGGCGCTCGGAGTGCGTTCGCACTTATGCCTGGTATACGAGCACAACTGCGAACGCACCTGGTGTCTATCGTTCGCCCGGCGCCGGAGTGGCGGAATTGGCATACGCGATCGACTCAAAATCGATTGCCCTTTATGGGCTTGTGGGTTCGAGTCCCACCTCCGGCATCGCCTGGCGGCGGCTGACACGGCGCGGTGCGGTGTCCTCGGTCGGCCCAATAGCGCTGCTATTGGGCCTCCCTGCGTCCTTGCCCCGCTTGGTCAGACGCCGCCAGGCTACGCGGGTTGGGGGGCGCCGGGGTCCGGCGGGGCGCCGGCCCCGTAGTCCTCGCCGGAGCCGATCGGGCGCTCCTCCTCGACATGCCAGTCCTGGCTGAAGCCGTAGAAGCAGGCGACGATGAGGATGAGCTGGAGCAGGCCGAGGATTAGGACCAGCAGCCCGATCAGCGGCGTCGGGATCAGCGCGTCCTCGAAGCCGGCCTTGTCGCGGGCGAACCAGCTGTTGGCGCCGACCGCGCAGAAGATCGCCAGGATCATCGACAGCGAGGCTGCAACGGGGAGGATGCCGCGACTCCAGCGGCGCGCGACGAGGTAGGAGAAGAATGCGTAGAGCGCGGCGTAGATCAGACAGACGACGCCCATGCCGCCACCACCGCTGAGCAGGGAGAAACCGCCGATCGTCACCAGGGCGGCGATTACCGCCGTAGCCAGCATCAGAAACGCGACCACGAACTTGGTCGTGACCACGTCGGCCTTTTCCCGATTTGGGTGCCAGAGCTCGTAGCCCGGCGTTACCTCTCCTACCGCCACGCCGTCGATCATAGAATCTATGGGCGACGAAGCGGCATTGGCCGCTCGTTAAGCGCCAAGATGAGGTTCGCGCGGGCGTGGCGGAATTTGGTATACGCGCCAGGTTTAGGTCCTGGTGGGCTTCGGCCCGTGGGGGTTCAAGTCCCTCCGCCCGCACTGAAGTTGGCATGCAGGACGCCGCCGGCGTCCCCGCTCGCCACCCGGCTAGCATTGCCGGCCTCGGGGCAGTGGCCCAACTGGCTAAGGCACCGGTCTCCAAAACCGGCGATTCCAGGTTCGAGTCCTGGCTGCCCCGCTCGATTCATTTGTCTTGGGGAGCCGCAATCCCGCTTGGCAGGCAGGTTGCGGCCCCTCGTGCTGAATCTCGCCTAGAGGTCAGCGCAGCTCGTCGAGCGAGGAGACCTCGAGGTCGAACGGTTCCTCGGCGGAGCGCCGACGCCGGTACGGGGAGACGATCACACGGTGGACTTCGCCGCATACGCACGGGACGTCGATCGGTCGCGTGTCGCTAGCCGGGTCCGTATCGACCTTGAGGCGCCGGAGCTTGCCGGCG
>DATNGU010000083.1:0-8830 GCA_035605775.1 Solirubrobacterales bacterium
GCCGCTGACCTTGGTCGTGCTCGTCCCGCCCACGTCGGCGCTGCCTTCGTTGCTGATCTCTTCGATGAAGTCGGCGACCTTGAGCTTGCCGGCTTCTTCCTGACAGGCGGCGGCCCCAGCCGACCCACCTTCGGCCCCACCTTCCCGCTGAGCCTGTTTCAGCGCCGATTCGACGAAGCTGAAGGTAGTTGGGTCGACTTCGTACTCGGTTCCTTCGTAGTTGACGTAGGCACTGTTTGGCAGCAGCACCAGCCCACCGTCGAAGTCGATGTCGCTGCCGTCGATCGAGCCATTCGCCTTCGCGGTCATATCGAGCTGCGGCAGGCTGCCCTTGCCTTCCCCCTGGAACGGGCCCGAGAGGGTGGCGTCGACCCTGCCCCCTTCGGGCCCCTCCGCCTTGACCGCGAGCGAAAGTTCGAGCTTGCCGCTCTCGATCCCCTGCAGGGTCGCTTCGTCGATGACGGTCTGCGGGTCCTCGCTGCTCTTGTCGCTGCCTCCCCCGCAGGCGGCGAGCGCGGTCGTCGCCGCGATCAGGGCGACGGCGGCGGCAAGGGCATAGAGGAAACGAAGTCGGCTCAAGGCGGGGCCTCCTGGAGTTCGGGATGCGGGTTGCGGGCTCGTAAGGCTAGACGGTCGACGACCGGTCCTCAGCGATTCCGCAGCTGAGGTGGCGTGCTCTCGGTCAGGTTGAGCGCGATCGGGAAAAAAAGAGCACCGAGGAAGACGAGCGCGATCCCCGCGATGACCAGCCAGCGGGAGCTGCTCAGGTGGCCGAGGATGCCGACGGCGAAGCCGATCAGCACCAGCGCGATGTACGGACCGGCGCTGTGCGGGAGCAGCGCGGCGAAGGACAGGGCGAGGTCTGGCATCGAGGCGGATTATCATCGCCACATGACTGAGGCGCAGGCACCCCCTGCATCCGTAGCGGAGACGAAGGAGGCGCTGGCCGCCGCCCGCTACCTCGCCGACGAGTCCGCGGCGCTGGTCTCCTTCCTCGCCCAGCAGCTCGGCAAGCCGATCCTGGTCGAGGGCCCGGCGGGGGTTGGCAAGACGGAGCTGGCAAAGGCCCTGTCCCGCGCCAGCGGCCGCGAGCTGATTCGCTTGCAGTGCTATGAGGGCCTCGACGAGGCAAAGGCTCTGTACGAGTGGAACTACCGCAAGCAGCTGCTGCGGATCCAGGCCGGCGGCGAGTCCGGCTGGGAGGATGTCCACGGCGACATCTTCTCCGAGGAGTTCTTGCTCGAGCGGCCGCTGATGCAGGCGATCGCCAGCCCGGAGCCGGTGGTGCTGCTGATCGACGAGATCGATAAGACCGACCAGGAGTTCGAGGCGATGCTGCTCGAGCTGCTCTCCGACTTCCAGATCACGATCCCCGAGCTGGGCCAGGTGGCGGCGACGACGATGCCAATCGTCGTCCTCACCTCGAATAACTCGCGCGAGTTGACCGAGGCGCTGAAGCGACGCTGCCTCTACCTCTGGCTCGACTATCCCGAGCTGGAGCGTGAGATGGAGATCGTCCACCTGCATGCGCCAGAGCTACCGGAGGCGCTGGCGCGGCGGATGGTCGAGGTGGTGCGGATGGTGCGAGCGCTGGACCTAAAGAAGCCGCCCTCGATCGCCGAGTCAATCGACTGGGCGCGAACGCTGCTGCTGATGGGCGCCGACGACATCGACCAGGAGACCTTCCAGCAGTCGATGTCGATCATCGTCAAGCACCGCACGGACATCGACCTCGTTGCGGAGCGAGTCGGGGTGAAGCTTGCCGACCCCGTACGGCCCCAAGCCTGACGCGGGGCCTCCCGGCCTGACCGCGAAGCTGCTCGGCTTCTGCGAGGAGCTGCGGAATGAGGGAGTGGCGGTCGGAACCTCGGAGATCCTCGACGCCTTTGCCGCGCTTGAGCAGGTTCCCTGGACCTCACATGACGATTTCCGCGAGGCGCTGGCGACGACGATCGCCAAGTCGCAGGAGGACCGGCGCCTCTTCGAGCTGCTCTTTGAGCGCTGGTTCTTCCGCGCCGCCGAGGCAGAGGCGGTCGAGCGCGAGATCGGCGAGACGGAGCAGCGCCACGACGGCGCTGAGCGGCTCGACATCGACGAGCTGCGCGAGCAGATCCGCGAGGCGATCCTCGCCGGCGACGATGATGAGATGCGCGACTTGGCGCGGCTGGCGATCGCCGCCTTCGGTCGCCAGGGAGAGGGCTCGGGTGTCGTCGGGGTTGACGTGCAGCGAATCCGCCGTACCCTGGAGCTCTCCGCCGGCACCCAGCCCCAGGCCAACGACGGCTCCGCGCAGCGACCGCCGATCGACCGTGAGCAGCTCAATCGCTTCGAGCGTCACCTGCGCCGTGAGCTCGAACGCGACCTGATCGAGCGCACCTCCACCCTCCCTGCCTCCCGCCCACTCGCCGAGCTGGACCGGGCGCTACCGACCAGCCCCACCCAGGATCTTGCCGCGGTGCACCGCGCCGTCTCGCAGATGAAGCGGCGCCTGGCGACGCTCGGCCATGAGCAGCGCGGTCGGCGCAAGGGCCGCACGGTCGATGTGCGGCGGACGATGCGCGCCTCGCTGGAGACCGGCGGCGTGCCGATGCATCTGCGCTACCGCCCGAAGCGTCCGCGGCGACCGGAGATCTACGTCCTCTGCGACGTCTCGACCTCGGTCACCTCGGCCAGCGTCTTCTTCCTCTCAGTCCTGCACGCCTTGCACGACTCGTTCCGCAAGCTGCGCAGCTTTGTCTTCATCGAGCGGATATCCGAGGTGACCGAGATCTTCGAGCACGAGCGCGACTTCCGTGAGATCGCCCGCCGCATCTCCAGCGAGGGCGGCGTCGCCGACGTCTCCGGCTACACCGACTACGGCCGCGTCTGGCTCGAGTTCCTGACCGAGATCTCCGACGACCTCGACCCGCGCTCGACCGTGATCGTCCTCGGCGACGCCCGCACCAACGGTCGCGAGCCCCACGCCGAGGTCTTCGCCCAGGTGGCCGATCGCGCCGGCCGCCTCTTTTGGCTTAACCCCGAGCCGAAGCTCTACTGGAACTACGGCGACTCGGTGATGGCCGCCTACGAGCGCCACTGCGACGGTGCCTTCGAGTGCTGGACCACCCGCCACCTGGAGAACTTCGTCAACGTCGTCGCCGGCGGCGTCCCGGCCAGCGACTGAGCGGCCTCGTCCGGGCGCTCAACCAGCTGAGGCGCGAGCCGCCGCCGGGTCCCGCGCTGCCCCGATGGCGGCCCCAAGCAGGCCGAGGCCGAAAACGAGGGCTGCGAGCCAGACAAGTAAGCCGAGGATCGGCACCAGTGCCGCGACGCGCAGGATCGCCAAGCCGGCGAGAAAGGCGAGGATGCGCCCGTGGGGCGGCTTGACGATCGCGCGGCCGAGCACCCAGGCGGCGGTCACGTAGGCGACGGCGCCAAGCGGCAGCAGCGCCAGGCCGATGCCTATGGCAAGCGGCAGGCCGACCAGCGTGATGGCCGAGATGCCGGCGAAGAGCGGAAGCACGATGAGGATCGCGATGCCGATTGCGATCGTGGGTCCGATCCGCTCCCGGGCGCGCGCGGAGACGGCGTCGGCCGCGCGCGGCGCGATCAGCAGCAGCAAGATGCCGAGCACGGCGGCCGAGATGCCAATCGCCAGCCAGAAGACGAATGCACCGATGAACGGGAAGAGGCCAAGCGAATCGGTCCAGCCTTCCTTTTCGATCTTCCCGTCAACCGCGGCGGCGGGAGCCACCCGCGGCCGTTCGTCGCCGTAGATCAGGTCGCCCCCCACCCTCGCCGTCGGCAGTAGACGCGCCCGGCCGGCGATCGTCACCACGTCGCCGTCGACGCGCCCACCGACCAGCACATCCCCGGCGACCAGGACGACGTCTCCGTCGACCCGGCCGGAGATCCGCGCGTCGCCATTGACGATGAAGACGCCATCGATCGTTTCGCCACGCTCGACCGCGACGTCGCCGTTGATCACGACAAGCGCATCGTCGCTCCCTTGACCGGGGGGCGTTGCCGCACTGGCCGATGACGCAAGGAGAAGGAGTGCGAGAAGCACGGCAGCTAGGACCAGAAGGCGACGCACCGTACGTCTAGCCTAGCTCGGTTTCAGCTCCCCGTTGCTGGAAATCCCTTGCCATGGCTCATTCCGGCAAGGGGGCCCTTCTTCCGGAGGCTGGTCCGCGGACCGGTCATCCCCCTGGCCGGCGCAGTGACTCGCCGAGAATCAGGCGAGCCCGGTAGTAGAGGGCCTCATCGACGGAGGATTGACCCGGGTCCCGCTGGGTGGCGCGGTTAGCCCGGTTGGGACCGGTGCCGACCGGGGCCTCGTCGCGGACCAGGCCGGCGAGCCGACCCCTCGAGGTGAACTTGGTGACGCTTTTGGAGCTCATCGCATCTCCTTTCTATAGTTTGTTGAGTCTCAAACTCAAGAATAGCACGCGCGAGAGAGCGGATGCTGCTTCGATAGCCGGCCATGGCGAATTGGGGCGAGGCGCCACCCGGCAAAGCGCGCCCCGCCCCGTTCGCCCCTTCAGGCGGCTGCAGTTACTTCTGCGTCTTCGTCGCCCTGGGCATTGCGGGGAGTCGAGGCCCCACCATCGCCGGACGACGGGACATCACCGCTGAAGCTCTTGGTCTGGCCGGGACGAAGGTGGACGATCTGGCCCTCGCGCAGCTCGAGCTTCTGCAACTCGGCGCGGGTCAGCTGCGCCCAAACCTCGGTGCCGTCGCCGAGTACGAACTCGACCCGGATCTCGAAACCGAGCGCGACGATGCGCTGCACCATCGCCTCCTCAGTACGCTCGTCGGCGTCGAGCACGACGTCCATGTCGTGCGGCCGCACGAAGTGCTCACCGAGCTGGTTGACCTCGCCGACGAAGCTCATCACGAACTCGTTGGCGGGGTGGTCGTAGAGGTCATCGGCGGTTCCCGACTGCTCGACCCGGCCTTCGTTCATCACTACCAACTGCTCGGCGACGTCCATCGCCTCCTCCTGGTCGTGAGTGACGAAAATCGTCGTCACGTGCATCTCGTCGTGAAGGCGACGCAGCCAAGTGCGCAGGTCCTTGCGGACCTTGGCGTCGAGCGCCCCAAAGGGCTCGTCGAGCAGCAGCACCTGCGGTTCGACCGCCAGCGCCCGGGCCAGCGCCATCCGCTGCCGTTGTCCGCCGGAGAGCTGGTCGGGATAGCGCTCGGCGAGCCCGTCGAGCTGGACCAGGCGCAGCAGCTCGTGCACCCGGTCGCTCGTCGTCGCCTTGTCCCACTTGCGGATCTTGAGACCGAAGGCGACGTTGCCGAACACCGTCATGTGCTTGAAGGCAGCGTAGTGCTGGAAGACGAAGCCGACCTCGCGCTTCTGCGCCGGCGTCGCCGTCGCGTCGCGACCGTTGATCACCACCTGGCCGGCATCGAGATCCTCTAGCCCGGCGATCGCCCTCAGCAACGTCGACTTGCCGCTGCCGCTCGGCCCCAGCAGGGCCGTCAGCGAGCCGTCGGGCACGTCGATCGAGACGTCGTCAAGAGCCTGAAAGTCACCGAAGCGCTTGCGCGCTCCCTCGACTGCGATTCCCATCAGGAACCCTCCTTTGCATTGGACGTTGAGAAAGCGGCGTCGCCCGTGATCGGGATCGACCCACCTTTGGCCTTGGCCTTGCGGCCGCCGATGCTCATCAGCAGCAAGGTGGTCAGGGCAAGCAGGGCGAGTACGATCGCACCCGCGTAGGCGCCCTGCTCGTCGAACTGCTCGAAGGCCTTGGCGACGAAGAGCGGCAGGGTTTCCGTCTCGCCCGAGATCGACCCCGAGACGATCGTCACGGCGCCGAACTCGCCCAGGACCCTGGCCGTGGTCAGCACTACGCCGTAGGCGACACCCCAGCGGATCGCCGGCAGGGTGACCCGCCAGAAGGTCTGCCACGCGTTGGCGCCCAGGGTCGAGGCCGCCTGCTCCTGCTCGGTGCCGATCTCCTGCAGCACAGGCACGACCTCCCGCACGACAAAGGGCAGCGAGACGAACATGCTGGCGAGGATCATTCCCGGGGTCGAGAAGAGGACCTGGATGCCCCATTCGGCCAGGGTCGGCCCGAACCAGCCGTCGTTGCCGTAGAGGAGGAAGAGCGAGAGACCGATCACGATTGGGGAGATCGCGAAGGGCAGGTTGATGATCCCGTCGATGATCGCGTTGCCCTTCCATTTGTGGCGGACGAGCAGCAGCGCGCAACCGACACCGAAAATGGTGTTGAGCGGGACGGCGACGGCAACCATCAAGAGCGTTAGCCAGATCGCGTGCAAAGCGTCGGGCGAGATCATCGCTTCGACCGGCGGCCCGATCCCGTGTTCGAAGGTCTTGTAGAAGATCATCGCCACCGGGGCGAGTAGCAGCAGGCCGAGGTAGCCGAAGGCGAGCGTGCGCAGTCCCCACTTGGCGGGCGTTCTGGTGGTCATCAGGGACCTCCCCCGACCTGGCTGCGGGAGATAATCCGGTTGACGGCCCGAGAGAGAATCCCGGGCTGATTGCTAGAGCTCCAGCGGACCAGAAGGCTGACCGCGATCAGCAGCAGCAGCGAGATAGCCAGCAGCACGACCGAGACGGCGGAGGCGCCGGAGACGTTGCCGGACTCGATCTGGCTGCGGATGAAGACCGAGGAGACCTCGGTCTTGAAGGGGATGTTGCCCGAGATCAGGATCAGCGAGCCGTACTCGCCCAGCGCCCGAGCGAAGGCAAGCAGCACGCCGGCGAGGATGCCAGGCAGCAGATTGGGAAAGATGATTCGCCGGAATACGGTGAAGCCGCCAGCGCCGAGCGAGGTCGCCGCCTCCTCCATCTGCTGGTCCATCTCCATCAGCAGCGGCTGCACCGCGCGGGTTACGAAGGGCAAGGTGACGAAGCAGAGGGCAACCACGATCGCGACCCTGGTGAAGGCGATGTCGAGGCCGAACGGGCTGTCCGCCCCGTAGAGGGTCAGCAGAGTCAGACCGGCGACGATCGTCGGCAATGCGAACGGCAGGTCGATCAGCGCGTTGACCGCCGCCTTGCCGCGGAACTCGTCGCGGACCAGGACCCAGGCGATGATCGTGCCGAAGACGGCGTTGATCGAGACGACGATCAGCGAGCAGACGACCGTCAGTTTCAGCGCCGCCAGCGACTGAGCGCCGGTGATGGAGTCCCAGAAGGCACCTACGCCGTTGACCAACGACTCGTCGAGCACCGCCGCCAACGGCAGCAGAACGATCAGCGAGAGGTAGAGGCCGACGAGGCCTCTACCGAGACCGGCGCCGACCCCGGGCAGACGCAAGCCTGCCCGGGGTGGAGCCGAAGGGATGGTTGCCGGGTGACCCTCCATGCTTCCTCGCGGCTAGCCGCTGGTCGAGACCCCGAGTTCCTTCTCGATGTCGGCGACCTTGCCGGTTTCATCGTCGAAGAACTCGTCGTTGACCGTTGCCCAACCGCCGAACTCGTCGATCGTGAACAGGTCCTTGGGGGTCGGGAACTGCTTCGGGTCGACCAGCTTCGGGTTGACCGGGCGGTAACCGTTCTCGGCCCATAGTTCCTGGCCTGCGTCCGACCAGACGTAGTCGAGGAAATCCTGGGCGGTGGCCGGCGCGTCTTTGGTGACGGCGATCGGCGTCTCGATCAGGATCGTGCTGGGCGGGATCGTGTAGTCGATGTCCTCGCCTTCGGTCTGGGCTTTGATCGCCTCGTTCTCGTAGCCGAGCAGCACGTCGCCCTCGCCCTGGGTGAAGGCGGCGAGCGCATCACGGGCGCTGCCGGGCTGGACCACGGTCTTCTCGAGCAGCGCCTTGACGGACGCGAGCGCCTCCGCTTCGGACTTGCCCTTGTGCAGCTCAGAGCCGTAGAGGGCCATGATGTTCCAGCGGGCCGAGCCGGAGCTGAACGGGTTGGGCGTGATCACCTCGACGTCCTTGCTGAGCAGGTCGTCGAAGGACTCGATGCCCTCGGGGTTGCCCTTGCGAGTCATGATCACGACGACCGAGTCCTGGGCGATGCCGTTGTACTTCTGCTTGTCCCAGTCCTTGGCGACGAGTCCCCCTTCTTCGACCAGACGTTCCATGTCACCGGCCTGGGCGAAGTGGACGACGGACGCCGGCTGGCCGGCAACCACCGCGCGGCTCTGATCGCCGGAGGCGCCGAAGGAGTTGCTGAAGCTGACGTCGGCTCCCGCCGAGGTCCCCTCGAACCCGGGCTCGAGCGCTTCCTCGTAGACGGCCTCGGGCGTCGAGTAGCCGACCACGTCGAGCTTGCCGCCACCCGAGCCACTGGCGGTGTCGTCACTGCTGCCACCGCACCCCACAATCGCGAGGGCAAACAGTGCGAGCAGCCCCGCAACCAGGCCCCGTCCGAACTTCGTCTTGCCCACGCCAGGGTTCGTCATCTAACCCTTCCCTTCTTTCTTGATGAATTTAGTTAGGAACTGAAGGCGGGCACCTTAGCAGAAAGTCGACCAGCAAAGTAAGGAATTGCTCAGAGCCCCTGGCGGGCGGGTCCTGTCACGGCGGCCCTCTCCCCCATGTGCTCGGACGCGCTTCGCGCGCTATGGGGGACCCCCGCCGCCGTGCCACCCGCCCGAGGGGCGCTTCGCTTGGAGCTTCTAGCGCGGGGCCCAGGCGTCCGCGGGCGCTGCGAGGTCCTTGACCGTACTGGGGAGCTCGCCGGCCACTAGGTCGGCGAGGGTTACGTGCTCCAGGACGGCGCGGAGGTTGGCGCGGACCGCGATCCAGACCTCCTGCAGGTGCTCGGCGTGGCCTTTGTACTCAATCGCCTCCGGCGGTGAAGACTGGACGTGGGCGATCGGGCCCTCGACGGCGCGGACGATGTCGGCGA
>DATNGU010000084.1:0-9402 GCA_035605775.1 Solirubrobacterales bacterium
TTTTCCTGCATTAGGCTGCCGCCATGATGTCTCGGAAGAGCTGCGCGTCGGGGCCGCGGTTAGGCCCTCGTCTCGGTGTCCGCCAGCCGCTTCTCCCCGTTGCGCTCGTCGCGATCTCGCTCCTCTTCCCTGCGTCGGCAGTCGCCTCGACCGTTCGCGTACTTCCCGCAGGTAACAGCGTCACTGTCGCCCTGGACTCCCGCTCAGACTTATTTACTTCCGGCCGCGACGCTTACACAACATCCTCCACTGGAAGCACGACGACCAGCTACTCGGTGGCGGCTCGCACCGACCGCACCGGAGTGCTCGCACGCTTCGGCCATCTCGGCCGGATCGATTTGGACTTCGAACCGATCGGGCATCCCTCCGAACAGAGGTCCGGCCCTTTCTGTCAGGGGGGCCGACAGATCACCTGGGAGGGCGTATTTACCGGCACGGTCCACCTTCAGGGTCGCTACGGCTTCCGCTCGTTCGATGACCGGTCATTTACTAGGAGAGGAACCTTCTCGCATAGGCCTCGCTGGGTCTGCCACCTGCCGGACGAACCAACGCACCCTGCGTCTAAAGGAGGCGATGGCATTCTGCTCTGGGCGGGTGCCTGCGATGGCCGGGGCTTCAGTGTGCAAAGTGAACGGCCTCGGAGTGATGGTTTTGACACGCTGCGTTCGATTTCATATTCGGCCCACGCGAGCCTCCGTGATGGCAAGGTTCGGGTTGGGCAAGACATCACCGCCCCGGCTGCCCCTGAGACGTTCTCCTTCGACGAAGCTCTGACCACCGCCACGGTTAGCCCGCCCTCTCCCTTTCATGGCGCCGCAACTCTGATCACCGGGGCTGATGGGAAGACCGCTTGGTCGGGGTCCCTTTCGGCGACGATCCTCGGCAGGCAGGTGCCCCTTTCCGGGCCCGGCTTCAAGAGCGCACTCCAGGCATTTCCGAAACCGCCGGGCACGTCGGTTTTATTTGCCTTCTCCGTTGCCTGCCCCGGTCGAGATGCGATTGTGTCTGACCAACGTCGTCTCGGGGGTCGGAGGGTCTCCGACAGCACTATCGACTCTCCCTAACTCGCCGGTGGGACCCCACTCGGGCTCATAACCCGAAGGTCGCAGGTTCGAATCCTGCCCCCGCTATAGGACAAAAGCCCCGCAAATGCGGGGTTTTTGTTTGTTTGGAGGCGCAGACAAAGAGGTTCAAAATTGCTCATGGGGCAACGCCTGGGGCAACATGAGCTTCGAGAGAGGTCGCTCGGCGATCAGGTAAAAAGCGCCAGCCGTGGCTCGATGACCTCAGCAGGATCCCCTGCATGCAGGAACAGTTCAAGCTGGCCGCGAGCGGAGCGGTGCTGGTTTGGAGCTATCCGCCCTGCCGCTCTCTCGTACCATGCCTTCATCTTCGCCTCGATCTTCTCGTCGCCCCCGAGCAGAAACTCGTGCAGCGCACACTCCCCTAACGTCAACAACGCCCAGGGGTCTTCGTCGATCGCTTGCTCGCCGGCGCGCAGGACGCCGAAGCGGACCACGGGCAAAAGCTCCCTGGCGCGGTCCAGGTCCTCCTCGTTGGGCCGTAGAAGCTGGCCCCGCAATCGCAGAAGGGCGACGGCGTTGATGCCGGGGTAGTAGTCGCCGGGGTCGGCGCGAAGGCCCGCTTCATAAGCGCGCAGGGCCAACTCGAGGTGGGCCAGCGGATCACCGCCATCTGCCACCGCGATCTCCACCCGCGCCTTTGCGGCGCTTCCCAGTAGGCCATGGGTCTCGCCACCGACCTCTTGGCGCTCGATCAACCGCTGGAGGCGCAGCTCCGCCTCGGCCAGGCGCTCTTCGCGTCCCTCCGTGCTCCGATCGCGGATCAGCGCGTGGGCAAACTGCTCCTGCAGAACGAGGCTCGAAAAGTCCCCATCGGCTTCGGCCAGTGGACGCAAGACCGAGGCGCCATCGCCGTGACGGTTGAGATCGATCAGCGCCAGGCCAACCTGCTCCAGCAGCGGCGCTCGCGACGAGTTCCGCAGGTCTGCCGTGCTCTCTATCTCGGCGGCTAGTCGGCGCAGATCTTCGTCGCGCCGAAGATCGGCGGCAAGGGTGATCGAGTCGAGGAAGTCCCCAGCCGCATCCTCCTCGGTGTCGTCTGCCTCCACTCCGAGCCTGACAGGCTCGAGGCCCTGAAGATGGATGAAGGCGGGGCTGTCGACATCGCCACGCTCGACGTCGCCGAGGACTTGCTGAATCGTCTGGATCGCCTCGATGCAGTCGACGTCCTTGATCTTCGTCGCGTCGCGTCTGTAGGAGTGAACGGGCACCCGCGCCACGTCGAAGGGGGGCCGAACTCCCTCTGGAGCGATCAGGATCGTTCCCGAGCGACACCAGGCGTGGCGCACTCCAAGCTCCCACATCACGTTGGGATTCTCGGTGGCGAGGTCGGCAATCAGCAGATCCGAATGCGCGATTGCGGCCAGCATTTTCGAATCGATCACCTCCAGCAGCGCTTGGGTGTCGGCACGCATCGGGTTGTAGCCCTTGCCGATCAATGCCGGCAGGAGGATGCGGTGATAGGTGAGGTCGGCCTTGTATCGATTCAGGTTGCGATCGGGCCACGGTCTCGTCCCGAAGGGCATTGCGACAAAGGCACGCGGCATGTCCTCATCGACCAAGAGCGGATCGATTCGCAAAACAACACCACCGTCGAGCTCCTGGAGACCTGCGAGTTCCTCGGTGTGGTCGGTGCTGCCCTCGCGTGGATGAGAAACGATGACAACGAGCAAGCCCTCACCGTCTTCCAGTTCTTCGTGAGCGAGCTCCCATATCCGGTCGGTTACCGCCTTGTAGCTCGCCTTCTCATCGCCATCGATGCGTTTCGTGCTCTCGACCGTGACGTCCTCGTGGTTAAGGACTTGGCTGTAGCGCTGCTCCCATGCCTCGCCCTTGTCGGCGACCGAACTCTCCCGAAAGGTGTCGGGGATCCCGGCGAGGACGACCCGACCTTCCGCCCCCACGACAAGACCGCCCTCAAGCATCAGCAGGTCGGCCCCGGCCGCAGCGGAGCCAACGATTAGCCGAGGTTGCAGCCCTGCGAGGAGCCGGGCGATCCGCTCCCTTGCCTCGGCCTCGCGTGCCTCGGGGAAGCCATCCTCGCTTGGGCGCCTGCCAGCATAGGCAACAATCATCAGCTCTCGGCTCGCACTAGAAGAGCGCCGGTTCGATAGCCCCGATGTCGGGCCGACTCGTCGGGGGCAATTCGTCGTTTAGTCCCCACTTAGGGGGATAGAAGAGGTCGAGGGCGCGCGCTTCGGGCTGATAGCGGGCCTTGATCCGCGAACGGGCACTCTTCAGCTCTGGGAATGCCTCGCGGGAGTACTTGTCGACCTCACAGAACAGGTTCTGACAGTCAATCGCGTGCAGGCGGCGGCCGAAGAGCGATTCGAAGTCGATCTCAAGGCGCTCGAATTCGGACTCTTGGCGCTCGACCATGTAGTCGATCAGCTCTCGATAGGAGAGACCGCCGAAGTCTTCGAAGCACTTCTGCATCCCTCGCAGTGCTCCGGGGCCGGGGACGGTGAATTCGTCCTCAGAGAAGTCGATCACCTCGGAGTAGTTGATGTCGATCGCGATCTGGTACGCCATGAACGGCCCGATCAAGGGGTAGGAGACCAGCGACTCGTAGACGGACGCGAAATTTTTGGCTGCGTCGATTTCTGCCGGTAGGCGACCTCCGCCGAACATCTCTTCGAGCAAGGCAAGGTGGTTGCGGTGCTTCCGCTTGAATCCGTAGGCGCGGTTTGCGCAGAGGATGAAGGCGCTGGTATAGATGCTGCGGCGTTCTCCGCGCAGTTCCTCGAGGCAGCTGTCGATCTTCTCGACATCGAAATCCTCGAGGTTGAGTCGGCCGACGCGCTCTTCGACTGCCTCCCACGTCTCGATCTTCGAGAAGAGGCGGAAGAAGATGATCCTTAGCAGCTCGTCTTCAGCCGTGAAGCTCCCGGGCTCGTCGTAGATGACGTTGCGGATCAGGTACTGCGAGACGCGGTCTGAGGCACGGTAAGCGTTGCAGAACTTGTAGTTAGCGAGAATCCGATCCTCGGTCCAAGGCGGCTCCTCCCCGCGTATCCGCGAGAAAAAGATTCTCTGCCTCTCTGCAGCCAGGCGCCAGTATTCGTCGAAAACGTAGCTGCGCGGGACAGGCGTCACGGTCCGAGCTTCTCACAGCCGCGCGGCTGATCGGCATTGCTCATGTCCTCACTCGCCGCGTTTAGGAAGCGGCGCCGGCTCAAGCTTTTGCCCCATCACCGTCGCCAGAGTCAATCCGAAGAGCAGCGTGTCGGCGAGCCGCCGCTCAGCGACCTCTGCGCGCAGTTGTTCGTCCTCGAGCCCGCCGGTCACCGCGGCCGCGAGCTTGGCGAGGTGGAACGCGTAGTGGCGCAACTGGTCGTACTTCGATAGTCCGGCGACGTCGGGGTGGAAGTGACGGTCGTGCTGAACCTGGACGAGCTGCAGATCGAACCAGGTACGAGCCTCGCGTGCCGCGGCCGAGCCGTTGAAGGCGCCAGGCAGACTGGCGGCGACGCCCCGCTGCTCGATACTTGCCAAGCGGGCTGCGTAGAGGTCGACCAGATCTTCGTCGATCGCACCGGCAAGTTCGGTCGCCACGCTGCGGAGCGTGGCGCCGGCCTCTGTCACCCAGGCGGTGTCAGCCGCCTCGTTGTGCTCGACGCTGTCGCAGTAATTAGCGACCGCTCCGGCGGCGTGGGCGAGCTTCACGCTCGCTTCAAGGTAGGCGTCATCGAGTTTGCTCATGTGTCAAAGCTATAGGGCCTACGGGTGCACGGGGAGTCTTCGAAGCATTCATGCCGCCGAGTGCGGGAATAAGTTGGAATCAATGTCTGCAAGGGGCCAAATACCGGATTTCATGCCTCCGAATCCTCCCTGGAAGCCGCTGAAGCGGTCCCAGCCGGAGGAGGGCTACCTCTCAATTTTTCTAAGCGACCCATTTGCTCGCTATCCGGTCCGCCATATCACCCGCATCTACGACAACAAGAGCGACCCGAACATCGAGACTCTCACTTACGGTCTCTTCAGTACCTGCGAGGAGAAAATGCGCCACGGTGTAGTTCGCGACGGTCGTTCTTGGCTCTTTTTTGTCACGCAGATCAAGAACAAGGGCCGTTGTGTGGCAGGGATGTATGAGATCGGCTGGCACGCTGATGGGCCGCTAGCCCCGGGAGCCCGCGACGACGCCCTTGCGGCAGTTGGCTCACGCTGGATCGACCCGATCCCGGCCAGTGAGATCGGTGGGTCGCTAGGCGAGCAGATCAGGAAGCGCTTTCGCCCTTATATGCGCCTCGACGCCGCACACACGGCCGAGCTGCGCGCCTTGATCGAGAGCAAGCCGGACCGCACCGAGGGCTACCTGCGAGAGATTTCGCGCCTGGAGAAGTTCAATGCTGCGGTTACCGGCTTCACCTACCCGGTCTGGGAACGAGAGGGTCCGTTCACCGCAGCCGAGGCCGAGATCTATCTCACCCCCCGCGAGGGAGGTGGCGAGGAGGCGAAGAACGCCTCACCTACCGGCCGCTGGCGCTGCGTGGAGTGTGGAGCCACCAACGTGGGCGCGGCACGACAGAAGCTCTGTCCTACGTGTAGAGCACCCGGTACCCTGGTACCCGACGAAACGGATATCTGAGATGGCAAAACGCAGACACGTATTTCTCTCTTTCCACCACGGTGACGTTGGCAAAGTCAGGGGGTTGAACCTCCTTTCGAAGGCGCCGAACGTGGACCTCGACTTTTCCGGACGCCACCTGATCAACCCGGTCAAAAGCGAGGACCCCGCCTACATATTGCGCTCGATTAGAGAGCAGATCACCGGGTCTTCGGTCACCGCGATCGTCGCGGGCGATCAGACCGCGCAGAGCAACTGGATCGCCGAAGAGGTTCGGCTCAGCCTTGAAAAGGATCCGCCTAACGGATTCGTCGTGATCAAGCTTACGCCGGACGCCGAGATCCCCGACGGCGTACCCGATTACGCAGAGGTGGTCGAGTGGAACGGACCCGATGACCTCGGAGTGATCGGCGACGCGATCGAGCACGCCGCCGCGGCCCGCGAGAAGGTCCCGGCAATGCAGGCGGCGACTCCAGGGCGTGGTAGCAGCTGCGGAAAGGCTGCGTAGCCAGTAGGTTTGCTCTGAAGACAACAAGTTGAGTCCGCGACTAGGTCTAATGTCGCCAGGATGAGCAAGCAGGGGGCCTGGGCGGTGGACTTCGACAGCGACGCGGTCATCGACTTCGAGGACGTGAAGTCGCGCGGAGATCGGAAGGCGGTGTTCAACGTCGTACAGAAGCTGAAAGATCTCGGGCCGGACTTGCCGTCGCCGCATATGAAGTCGTTGAAGGGCGAGGCGAACCTGTTTGAGCTGCGGCCGAAGCAGGGGGCTTGTGAGGCTCGGCCGATCTATGCTCGATTTGGCGGTCGGTTTGTGGTTCTAGCGGTGGCCGCGAAGAAGAAGGACTTCGATCGAGCGGTCGGGGTGGCGAGCGATCGCTTGGGGCGCCACGGTTGACGGATGATAATAGAGCTATTATCATGACCGCGATGGCAGCTTCACAAAAGAACTTCGATGCCCTCTTGGCCGAGGAGCAGTTGGCCGATCCGAGCTTTCGGGCGGAGTGGCAGAGGCTCGCTCCTGCGCGAGAGTTTGCGGCAACGCTGCTGCGCTATCGCGCTGAGCACAAATTGAGCCAGAGGGCTCTGGCGAAGAAGCTGGGCGTTTCGCAGCCTCGCGTCGTCAAGCTTGAGTCCGGGGAGCACAACCCGGAGGTCGACACGATCATCAACGCTGTCCGGCGCCTAGGAATCGAGTTCGTGCTCGACGTGGCCCCCGCGAGCCGCAAGCCGGCGCTCGTGACGGCACGTGCCCAGAAGAGCGGGGCGATCGCCCACGACGATGTCTCGGTCGTGGCGGCTTCGTCGGTATAGCTCTCCCTAGCTCGCGAAATCGCCGCCGCCATCGCGAGGTCGCATCTGCTTCACCCGCTCGGCAGAGTTGCCTCCACGGGGGCGGGCGTGTTGCAGCAAGGTCCGCATCTCCGTCGCTCGGGTGGCTCGGCGGCGCAGGCGAGCGCAGACAACAACCCTCTTCATGTTCGTCATTATGGCTCGCGGATAACGAAGCTGCGCCGGGTGCCCTGCTGGGGCAACAAATGGGGCAACATGCCCCACAGATCCCAGTCGATCTCCACGTAGTTCGATCGCCCGAAATCCGCTTGAAACCTAGCTCCACCTAGTCCAGCCGACCCAGCGGCTCAAGCTCATAATCGGACCGTCCGCGTAGGACCCGAGGGTCGCGTGGCCTCCCTTTCAGAATCTGTGCTCTTACTGCTCCCCGCAACCCCGAAATCAGGGTACCGCGAAATACATTGACTGTTGCCGGGCTCTTGTTTTCACGCGGAAGCAGCAGCGGGGGATACATGCTCGCTCTCGCCAGCAAGCCGCAAGTGACCTACGAACTTTCGCCGTTGCGGCGGATCGCTTCCTCGCGGGCTTTCCTGACCCTCTCGAGATCCCTCGCATACGGACGGCCAACACTTATGGAGTAGTCGATGCGATTGCAGAGGCGGTGCGCAAGGATGGCGTTGTCCACGTCTCGGTGGCCGCCCTCTCTCTTGGAGCGAGGGAAGTGCTCGTGGGTGGGCATCCAGTCGCTCAATTCGTCGCTGACCGGATCGAAGTAGCACGCGCCTCCAAGCTCCTCGGGGCAGAAGCATTCCGGCATCTTGCATGCGAGCTGCGTGATGTACCCCTGCTCGGCTGCCTTGATGAGGATTCCCTTGACGCCGAGCGCCTTCAACTTCGCTGCAGCGGCTCGGCCGCGTTCAGGATCCCGCTCAACCCTCGTCATGTCCCCAACGTTACGTGCTCGGGACTATCCCTATGCGCGACATCCGGCTGTCTTCGGTGCGCTCAGGCTTCGAAGCATGGGGCAACAAATGGGGCAACATGCCCCACAGATTCCAGCCGATCTCCACGTAGTTCGATCTCGCGAATTCGGCTTGAAACCTAGCTCTACGTAGTCCAGCCGATCTAACGGACCAAGCTCATAACCCGAAGGTCGCAGGTTCCACTCGGTTCTCGCTGCCCAGGGCATCGGCATACATATCTGCGGAGGCCATAGTCATGGGCTTTGGTTGCATTTTGGTTGCGTCAGGCTGAATCAAAGCGAATCAGTCCGAAAGCCCAAGGAGCCGATTTTGGCTCTGCAGTGCGAAGACGAATCAGGACGAACGAGGACGAAATCCCCTCCGCGCACATGGTTAAGGAAGGGGTCACGAGTTCGAGTCTCGTTCCGGGCTTCTGGCTGTGCGGCTAGGTCTCCCGCTAGGCTGCCGCCCTCATGGACTTCTCGCTGACCGACGAGCAGCAGGACTTCGTCGCCGCGATCCGCGACTTCTGCGCGCGAGAGGTCGGCACGCAGGAGCAGCGCGAGAAGCTCACCAACGGCTACGAGCTGCACCACAACGTCGACCTCTACAAGCAGATGGCGGAGCTGGGCTGGCTCGGGATCACGATCCCGGAGGAATACGGCGGCTCGGACGGTTCGATGCTCGATGCCTGCCTTTTCATGGAGGAGACCTCGCGCGGGCTGGCCCCGATCGGCGGCTACGCGACGACGTTAATCGTCGCCGGCGCGACCCAGCGCTTCGGCACCGACGAGCAGAAGCGGGAGATCCTCGGCGGCATCGCCGGCGGCGCGGTGGAGGCGATCGCGATGACCGAGCCCGAGGCCGGTTCCGACGTCGGCGCCCTCACCACCTCGGCCGAGCAGGTCGACGGCGGCTTCGTCCTCAACGGGCAGAAGGTCTTCATCTCCAACGCACACATCGCCGACCACATCCTCGTCGTCTGCCGCACGACCAAGGGCGAGTCGAAGCACGACGGGCTCTCGATGATCTGGCTGCCCCGCGACGCCAAGGGGATGGAGATCGTCCCGATCCAGACGATGGGGGGGACCGAGACCAACACCCTCTACCTGACCGACGTCGAGGCGCCGGCCGACGCCCTGCTCGGTGAGGTCGACCAGGCCTGGACGCAGCTGATGGCCGGCCTCAACGTCGAGCGGCTGATCCTCGCCGCGACGATGCTCGGTATCGCCCGGCGCGCCTTCGACGACGCCCTCGCCTACGTCAAGGAGCGCAAGCAGTTCGGCCGCCCGATCGGCTCCTTCCAGGTCCTCCAGCACCGCCTCGCCGACATGGCCACGGAAATCGAGACGGCCCGCCTGATGACCCGCTGGGTTGCCAGCCTGACCGACGAGGACCCCGGCCGGATGCTGCCTCGCGAGGCCTCGATGGTGAAGCTGCACGTGACCGAGGTCGCCAAACGCATCGCGGTCGAGGGGATGCAGATGATGGGCGGCTA
>DATNGU010000085.1:0-3186 GCA_035605775.1 Solirubrobacterales bacterium
CGCCCCAACCCGAGCCGCCCGGTGTCCTCGAAGTAGGTGCGGGCCATCCGCGCCGCAAACTCCGCCGACGGCTCGCCCGCCTGCCGGGCCGCGTCGTAGATCTTGTCGTTGACGTCGGTGACGTTGACGACGAGCTTGGCCTCATAGCCCTCCCTTCTCAGGAAACGGGCGAACAGGGAGAAGACGACAAACGGCCGGGCGTTGCCAATGTGGATACGGCTGTAGACCGTAGGCCCGCACGCGTAGATGCCGACCTTAGCTCCCGGGTCAAGGCTGACCAAACCCCCGCTCAGGGTGTCCCTGATTCTCACCTCGCGCATATCGGGTGATGCTAGTTGCGATCTCCCGCGGGTGGCGCGGCGGCGGGGGTCCCCCATAGCGGAGGGCTCGCAAAGCGAGTCCGAGCACATGGGGGAGGGCCGCCGCGACAGGACCCGCGGCCGACCGCCCTAGAACGTCCGGTATCCCGCTCCCGAGGGCTCTTCATTCCGAGACCACGAAGGCGCGGTCTGGTCGGCCGCAGCAAGCGCCTCGCGCCGCGCCCGTTTGGCACTCGCCTTGATCTCGTCCTCGGCGGCGCGGCGCAACCGCTCCTCGCGCTGCTCAGCGTGGCCGCGAATCCGCTCCGACTCGGCCTGGAGCTGCTCCTCGGCCCGCACCCTCGCCTTCTCCTCGGCCTCTCCTTCGACCTTGGCGATCAGCTTCTGGACCCGGTCCTCGGCCTCGCGGCGCACATCCTCGGTGCCCTGCATGACCCGCTCCTCAATCTCAGCCTCGAGCCGGACCGCAACCCGGTGCGCCTCATCGGCGCGCGCCTCGGCGTCGGCAGCACGCTGCTCCGACGCGGCAACCCTGCGATCAGCCTCTGCCTGCGCACCTTCGAGTACCTCACGGGTCCGCCGTGAGGCCTCCTCTTCGGTCCGCTTCACCGCGTGCGCAAGCGCCTGATCGGCCTGCGCCTTACCGGCGGTCATCTGGGTGGTCAGCGCCTCGCGGTCAGCTTCGGCCTTCCGCTTCGCCCGCTCGAAGGCCTGCTCGGCGCGGTCCCTGCCCTCTTCGGCATGCGCCACACGGGCCTCGGCGGCGCGCCGCTTTTCGCGCTCGACGGCGATCCGCTCGCGGCCTTCTTCGCCGATCTTTCGCAACGCGGAACGCGCCCGCACCTTGATCTCGGCGCGACCGTCCTCGGCCCGGGCCTCGGCCTCGGCAAGCGCCTGCTCGGCCTTGGCGACCCGCTCCTCGCCGACGCGAACCCATTCCAGGGCCTGCTTGGCGACGCCGTGCATCTGCTCCGTCGCCTCGCCAACCGCCGTCAAACGCACCGCAGGATCACCCATTCAGTCGCAAACTACTACGGGCAGCGGCGGCCCCGCCAGAGGGGCCACAACCGAAATGCCGCAATTAGCGGAGACAGTTTCAGACGGGTTTCTGCGCCTCGCGCGCATGCAGCTCGCGCTTGAGGATCTTGCCACTGGCGTTGCGCGGCAGCTCGTCGATGAACTCGACCTCGCGTGGCGCCTTGTAACCAGCGAGATGGGCCTTGACGTGCGCCTTCAGGTCTTCTTCGGAGGCAACTGCCTCGTCTGCGATCACAACGAATGCCTTCAGCCGTTGCCCGTACTCATCGTCCTCGACGCCGATCACCGCCACCTCGACCACCGCGTCGTGGTCGGCGAGCAGGTCCTCGACCTCGCGCGGGAAGACGTTCTCGCCGCCGGAGACGATCATCTCGTCGTCGCGGCCATCGATGAAGAGGCGCCCACTGGAATCGAAATGGCCGACGTCGCCGCTGCACAGCAGCCCGTCGATCGCCTCTTTGCCGCCGCCGCCGGTGTAGCCCTCGAACGACATCTCGTTGCCGACGAAGATTCGGCCCACCTCGCCCCGTGGCACCTCCCGGCCCCCCTCGTCGTAGAGACGCACGACGGTGCCGCGGGGCGGCCTTCCCGCGGTGCCGGGCGCTGCTCGCAGATCCGCGGGGGTGGCCACGGTCGCGTAGGCGACCTCGGTCGAGCCGTAGAGGTTGTAGATGGTGTCGCCGAAGCGATCCATCCACTCGACCGCCAGCTCGCCGGGCAGCGCCGAGCCCGAGAGCGACGTGATCCGCAGCGAGGAAAGGTCGTAGGAGGAGAGGGTCTCGTCGGGAAGCTGCAGGATGCGCTGGAGCATCACCGGCACCACCGCCAGCACCTGGGCGCCGTGCTCCTGAACTGCTTCCAGCGTCCCCTCCGGGTCGAAGCGCCGCCGCAGGACGATCGTCGAAGCGGTTGGCAGGCTCATCACGAAGTGAAAGAAGCCCCAGGAGTGGAAGAGCGGCGCTGCGATCATCATCGTCTCGCGGCTGCGGTATGGAATCTTGTCGATGATCGCCGCCATCGCGAGCAGCCCGTCGGGGCTGGAGCGCTGGGCGCCCTTCGGCGTTCCGGTCGTCCCCGAGGTGAGGATTACAAAGCGCGGCTTGTCTGGCGGCGGCTTCAGGTCGGAGTCGTCGGCGGAGGCGATAAGCGAGTCGAGCGTCGGGACCTCGGCCTCACCATCGGACCAACCGACCACCCGCGTGACGCCGTCGTCAACTCCGCCGAGCAATGCCGTGAACTCCTCGTCGTAAACGAGCGCCTTGGGGCTCTCGCGGCGGGTCACCTCCACCAGCTGCGGCCCGGCGAACATCGTGTTGAGGTAGAGCGCGCTGGCGCCTATCTTGGCCGCGGCAAGCGTCGTCTCGATGAAGCCGCGATGGTTGCGGCACATGATCCCGATGCCGTCGCCGTAGCCGATTCCCATCCGCTCGAAGGCGTGAGCGAGAGCATTGGAGCGCCGGTGAAGCTGCTCGAAGGTGAGCGAGCCGCGTTCGTCGATCAGCGCCGGCTCGTGCGGATAGTGGATCGTCGCGGTCTTGATGCCAAGCGCCGGCGAAGCGCCCCAGCGCACGAAGGCCGCGACAACCTTGGCGGACTTGTCGGGGCGGTGCAGGCCAAGGATGCCGGCCTCGTTCAGCACCTTGACCTCGAACGCTTTGTCCGAGGCTGCCTGGCGTGCCGCTGCCGCGATCGATGCGAGCTTGCTCATCGGTCCGGAAGCCTATTCGCTCTCCACCGAAGCAACGGCTATGCAGGCGATTCCCTCACCGCGGCCGATCCAGCCCATGCCCTCGTTGCTGGTCGCCTTGACGCTGACCCGGGCCGAGGT
>DATNGU010000086.1:0-2700 GCA_035605775.1 Solirubrobacterales bacterium
GAGATTTCCCGCGACGAGGCGCAGAAATCGATCGAGGACGGCGCGCAACTTGTCGATGTGCGCGCCGATCACGAGTGGGAGGCGGGTCGGATCGCCGGTGCCACCCACTTGCCGCTGGCCGAGCTGGCGCAGCGAACTGAGGAGATTGACAAGGATCGTCCCGTCGTCCTCTACTGCCGTGGCGGCAACCGCTCGACGATGGCAACCGACGCGCTCGCCGCGGCCGGCTACGACGCGGCGAAGCTAGACGAGGGGATCGTCGGTTGGGACGAGGCGGGCCTGCCGCTCGAGCCCGAGGGTGGCTACGTCGCCGATTCCGGCGAGGCCGCATCGATTCTGCAGGCACGGAAAAAGACTGCTCAGGGCTGATTCGCCTCAATCGCGTTACGGAAGATTTTCGATGTGCGTACCACGCGTGCGGCCGAAGCTTTTAGGCTGCAACAATGCACCTGATGAGAGAGAGCTGGACCGATGCGCGGCTGGACGACCTCGCCGCCCACGTCGACAAGCGCTTCGATGCCGTCGACAAGCGACTCGACGGGGTCGAGGCGGACTTGAAGGGGATGCAGCGGGCGATGGTTCACGGAACGATTGCCCTGACCTCGGCCTTTGTTGCGGGTTTTGCCGCCATGATCGGCTTGGTCGCCACCCAGATCTGAGCTAAATACCCTAATCCCTGTCAGGTTTTGCTATTTTCTGGGTCGTGGAGGTCGTCGTCGATCAAGACAAGCAGCAGCGCGGCAAGGGCCGTACCGGCACGCTCGAGAACCCGGAGGCATACGAGAACGTCCCCGGGCACGTAATCCCGATCATCGAGCGCGAGTTCGACGACTTCGACAACGAAGCCGAGCAGTTCCTCTCCGGCGCGCTGGCGGAAGACCAATTCATCGGCTTCCGCCTCAAACAGGGCGTCTACGGCCAGCGCCAGCCCGACGTGCAGATGGTCCGTGTGAAGCTGCCCTTCGGCGGCGTCACCCCGGAGCAGATGGAGGCCTTCGCCAGCGTGGTCGAGAAGTACGCCCCGCTCAACAAGGGCCACATCACGACCCGCCAGAACATTCAGATCCACCACGTGCCGTTGCGCGACATGGAGTCGCTGATCCGCGAGATCTCCCCGACCGGCCTCTCCTCGCGCGAGGGCTGCGGCAACACGATGCGCAATGTGACCGGCGACCCCTGGGCCGGCATCGCCGCCGACGAGGTCTTCGACCCGACGCCCTACGCCGGCGCCTACGTCCGCTACTTCGTCCGTCACCCGACGACGCAGCTGATGCCGCGCAAGATCAAGACTTCTTTTACTGGCTCCGACGAGGACCGCGCGATCAGCGGCATCCACGACATCGCCTTCCTCGCCCGCGAAAGGGACGGGGTCAAGGGCTTCGAGATCCGGGTCGGCGGCGGGACCTCGATCATGGCCCGTGTCGCGCCGACCCTCTACGAGTTCGTCGAGGCCGACAACGGTGACTACATGAAGGTCGCCGAGGCGGCGCTGCGGATCTTCGACCGGCAGGAGTGGCTGCGGGTCAACCGCGCCCGCGCCCGGATCAAGGTGCTGGTCGACAAGATCGGGATCGACGCCTTCCGCGAGCAGGTCGACGCGGAGCTCGAAGGCGACTGGGTCGGCGAGCGCGACTTCGACGTCGAGCGCCTGCGCTTCGATGACGATGAGGAAGAGAAGGCCCCTGATGCCCCGGCTGCCGCCGCTTCCCCCAACGGCGACCGCAGCGAGTTCGACCGCTTTCTCGAAGGCAACGTGCAGCCGCAGCGCCAGGAGGGCTTCGCTGCCGTCGAGGTGAAGATCGAGCGCGGCGACCTCACCCCGGAGCAGTTCCGCGGTCTCGCCGCGATCATGCGCGAGTTCACCGGCGGCTACGCGCGCAGCACCGTGCAGCAGAACCTGGTTCTGCGCTGGGTGCGCGACGAGGCGCTCTACGAGGTTTGGCAGCGGCTGGGCGAGCTTGGGCTCGCCGAGGCCGGCGCCCGCGAGATCACCGACGTGGTCAGCTGCCCCGGAACCGACAGCTGCAAACTCGGCATCACCAGCTCGATGGGCCTCAACCGGGCGATCAAGCAGCGGGTCGAGGAGATGGAGATCTCCGACAAGCTGACCCGAAAGATCCACATCAAGATGAGCGGCTGCCCGAACGGCTGCAGCCAGCACCACATCGCCAACATCGGCTTCTACGGCGCCTCGCTGAAAGTGGGCGGACGCCAGATGCCCGCCTACATTCCGCACATCGGCGGCAACTACGAGGGCGGCGAGGTGATCTTTGGCACGCGGCTGAAATCGCGGCTGCCCGCTAAACGCGTCCCCGAGGCGGTCGAGCGCTGGATCAGGCTCTACGAGGCCGAGCGCTCGGAGGGCGAGGAGTTCAACGCCTTCGCCGAGCGGATTGGCGCCGCGCGCTTCGAAGCTGAGGTCAAGGAGCTAACCCTGCCGTCCGAGTTCAGCCTCGAGACGATGCAGCAGTTCATCGACTGGAACCGCTCCAGCCCCTACAAAGTGGAGCGGGGCGAGGGGGAGTGCGCGATATGAACCCCGTCGCAGTCACCCCCGAGATCGACGCCGAGGAGGTTGCCGCACGCCTCGAGGAGCAGGGCGCAACCGAGGCGATCGAGTGGATGTTCGAGACCTTCGGCCAGAGCCACTACATCGCCTGCTCGTTTCAGAAAACGAGTGCGGTGACGGCGCACCTTGCG
>DATNGU010000087.1:0-3553 GCA_035605775.1 Solirubrobacterales bacterium
TACACCAAGCTGCTCGACCCGATCCGCAAGGCGTTCGCGAAAGCCAACGGCGTGAAGGCGGGGCTGTTCAGCGCCAACTCCGAGGGCGCCTGCCCCAACTGCAACGGTGCCGGCGTGGTCTACACCGACCTGGCAATGATGGCCGGCGTCGCCACTATCTGTGAGGAGTGCGAGGGCAGGCGGTTCCAGGCATTAGTACTGGAGTACAGCTTCGGGGGGCGCAACATTGCGGAGGTGCTGGCGATGTCGGTGGCCGAGGCGGAGGGGTTCTTCGGTGCCGGCAAGGCGCGGATCCCAGCGGCTCACAAGATCCTGCAGCGGTTCATCGACGTCGGGCTCGGCTACCTCAGCCTCGGCCAGCCCCTCACCACGCTGTCTGGTGGCGAGCGGCAGCGGCTCAAGCTGGCCACCCACCTGGCCGAGAAGGGCGGCGTCTACGTCCTCGACGAGCCGACCACCGGCCTCCACCTCGCCGACGTCGAGCAGCTGCTCAGCCTGCTCGACCGGCTCGTCGACTCCGGCAAGTCGGTGATCGTCATCGAGCACCACCAGGCGGTCATGGCACACGCCGACTGGATCATTGACCTCGGTCCCGGCGCCGGCCACGACGGCGGCCGGATCGTCTTCGAGGGCACACCTGCCGACCTCGTCGCCGCCCGCTCCACCCTCACCGGCGAGCACCTCGCTGCTTACGTCGGCACCTGACTGAGGCCCTCGCGGGCACCTCGGAGGCGCGAGCGCAGGAGGAAGGTCGTTGCCTGCACGGCGAGCGCCGCCGCCGTCGCGAGGCCGAAGGCGGCAGCACTCGACAGCGTGGGCAGGGTGATTGCGAGCATGAAGCAGAAGGCGGCGAAGCCGTAGAAGCCAAAGAGGAAGTTGCGCAGCAGGACGCCGACCTGGGCGACGCCGCCTTGGGCGTGGGTGAAGACGGCGAGGACGCTGGTGATGATTGGAAACGGCGCCAGCAGGCCGCTGAGGTGGGGGCCGAGAGCGCCGGAGACGGCAGTCAGCGCGAGCACGAGTCCGAGCGCGGCGAGGGCGCGGGCGGGGAGGTCCCACCAGGGCGCCGGGGCGGCGGCCGCCGCCGGCGAGAGCACGGGCGGCAGCAGCCTCAGGCCGAGCGCGAAGCAGGCGGCGACCAAGACCAGCGACAGCGCTGGCGGCGGCTGGACCGGGCTCAGGACGGCCACGCCGAGCAGGAACGCCGTCCAACCGCAGAGCACGCTCCGGCCCGGCCCGGCCACCGCGACCCGGCCGTAGACGACCACGAAGGCGGTCAGGGCGACGAGCCCGAGCAGGGTGCCGGCGGCGGCGTCGGCGCCGAAGTCGCGGCCGTGGAGGAGGGTCTCGACCAGCAGGATTGGGCCGGCGACGACGGGTAGCCCGCCGAGCACCCCGGCGACGGCAACCCCCCAGCGGCGTCCGGCCAGGGAGACGGCGACCACACAGAGCGGGGAGAGGAGGATTTTCGCCGCCAGCAGCGTCACCGCGGCAGGCTCGCAGATTGACCCCCGGCCAGGCCGCTAGAGCACCGTGAATTGCAACGCCGCACCGATCAAGCCGCAGCTGAGCACCACGTAGAGCACCGTCAGCTTGCCGTGCCAGCGGTTGAGGGCGAGAAATGCCCCGATGGCGAGGGCCGCCGTGTAGGCGTCGACCACGCTGGTATCGACGATTTCAACGGTGACGGCAGCGATCAAGCCAATAACCCCGGCCGCGACGCCGAGCAGGAAGGGGCGGATGCGGGGGTTCTCGGGGACCGCGACGAAGAAGCGGTGAAAGAAAATCGGAAAGACAAAGGCCGGGAGGAAAATGCCGAGCGTCATCGCGAGGGCTCCGACGGTCCCGCCCGCGACGTAGCCGACGAAGGTCGAGAAAATAATCAGCGGCGCCGGCAGGATGCCGCTCATTGCCAGCCCGTCCACGAACTGGCTGTCGGTGAGCCAGTGGTGACTGTTGACGGCGCTGTCCTGCAGGAAGGGGATCACGGTGAAGGCGCCGCCGAAGGTGAGCAGACCGGCCTTCAATCCCTCGAAAAAGATTTCCGCCGTCAACGAGAGCGTCACAGCCGCGGCGACGACCGCGACCGCGAAAATGCCTGGCGTAAAGGATTGCGTCCGGCCGATCCAGCGCCCGGCGTTGGTCCGCAGCTCGTAGGCAAGCCCCGCGCCGAGTAGGACGAGAACGAAGCTCGCCGAGAGGAGCACGGTGAGGAGGAAGGCGGCTATCGCAATCGCCGCCAGCCAGGTGTCGGTGATGAACGTCCCGCTCAGCCGGACCACGGCACGCAGGACGACCGCGCCGACTGCCGCGCTCAGCCCGTAGAACAGCTCGTCGAGGCGCCCGGCCAGGTTCGCCTCGACGTAGAGGACCGAGAGGGCGAACATGAAGACGAAGCCGGGCAGCATGAACCCCAGCCCGGCGAGGAACCCGCCGAGCTTGCCGCCGCGCATCCGCCCGAAGTAGACGCAGAGCTCGTGCGCCTCGGGACCGGGGAGGACCTGATAGACGGCGAGCGTCTTCTTGAAGGTCTCCTCGCTGACCCAGCCTTCTTCATCGACGCACTCGCGCTTGATCATCGCGATCTGCGCCGCCGGCCCGCCCCAGGCGAGGGCTCCGAACTTGAGGAAGCGCAGGAAGATCGAGCGCGGAGTGTCGCCCTTGGGGCCAGGGCTCACCCCAGGCGGTTTGTCGGAAGTGAGCTGTGCCGGCGACATGGCGCGGCGATTCTGGCAGGGACCCTCCCACCGGCATCCGCCAGGTCCTGGACGGGAACTAGTCTCTGCCCATGCTCCTACGCCTAAGACGCAATGCAGTGGCGATGTTGGTTGCGGTATGTGTCTGCTGTGGGGTGATGGCGGGGCAGGCTGCGGCTGGTCCGCCGAAGCTGCAGCGGATGCTGGATGGCATCGTGTCCGCGCCCGGTGGGCCGCCGGGGATCTCCGTCCTGATCGACCGCGGTCCGCGGACGAAATTCCTCCACGCCGGCGTCGCCGACTTGTCCAGCGGGCGGGTGCCCCAGGTCAACGAACACGTGCGCATCGCCAGTGTCGCCAAGGGCTTCAACGCCTTCATCGCCGTCTCGCTCGCCGAGGGTCCGCGATCTCTCTCGCTTGACGAAACCCTGAGCGCGAGCATCCCCCGGGTGCTGCCCAGTGCCGAAAGCGTAACCCTGGCTCAGCTGCTCCAGCACACCAGCGGTCTGCCCGACTACATCAGGTCGCCCACGTTCATCAAAGGTTTCCTCGCCAACCCCGCTGCCTACCTCGCACCGTCTCAGCTGACGGAATTCGTCCGCGCGGATCCGCTCGAGTTCCCGCCCGGCTCCCGCTACCACTATTCCGACACGGACAACATCGCCGCTGCGCTGATGGAGGAAATGGCCTCCGGGCGCTCCTACGAGGGACTGCTGCAGAGCGAAGTCTTCGGCCCGCTCAGCATGCGTGGCAGCAGTCTGCCGCGGACGGTCGCGATGCCGCGCCCATTCATGCACGGCTATGACCTCGAGCCGGGGAAGAAGCCGGATGACGTGAGCGAACTGATCAACCCCGCC
>DATNGU010000088.1:0-3378 GCA_035605775.1 Solirubrobacterales bacterium
GTCGGCCGTCTCGTGGACGAGCGCTGCGGGGACGAATGCCAGCTGCCCGCCGACGACCGTCATGAGGACGTCGAGCCCGCCGAGCTCCACCGCCACCTGGTGCACGAGGGCCTCGGCGCCGCCCCGCTCGCTCACGTCGCTCACCAGCGCGACGCCGCGAACGCCTGCCGCCTCCACCTCCCCCGCCGCCTCCTTCGCCCGCCCGCGATCGACGTCTGCGACAGCAACAGCACTGCCGGCGGCCGCGAGCCTGCCGCTGATCGCGTGTCCGATCCCGCCGCCGCCCCCACCGATCACCAGCGCCCGCTTCCCGTCGAGCATTCCCGAGAACGCGGCGGTGCGGGGTTCCTCCACACGCCGATCCTACGGACCTGCGGGCGTTCGCGGTGCGAGACTGCCGGCGTGCCTGTTGGCGAGGCTCGGCTCGAAAACGTCGGCTCCGGCCTCGCGCCGGTTGGTGCGGGTTGGTTCGTCGTCAACGCCGCCGAGGCCGCGTGGGTGCGCAACGACGCCTTCGGCGCGCGGTGCGTCTTCGAGGGGAGCGAGCGTGCGCTCCAGGAACGGCCCGACCTCGAGCCGCGGTACTTCGACCAGGTCGGCTACACGCTCGCGGTGCTCGAGCCGGGCAAGCCGACGGGCATGTACCACGCGGAGTCGAGCCAGGAGGACTTCCTGGTCCTGGCCGGCGAATGCCTGCTGCTGATCGAGGAGCAGGAGCGAACACTCCGCGCCTGGGACTTCGTCCACTGCCCGCCCGGCACGCGCCACACCTTCGTCGGCATCGGCGAAGATCCGTGCGTGATCTTCATGACCGGAGCCCGCAGCGAGGACGGCACGATCGTCTACCCGGTCTCGGAGACCGCCAGAGCGCACGGCGCCGGCGTGGACGCCGAGACGCCTCGCCCGTCGGAGGCGTACGCGCCCTTCCCGCACTGGCGCCTCGGCCGCCCCGATACCTGGCCCGGCCTGCCTTGGAGCTGACGACCGCCTCCCCCCAGGAATCGTCGGGCGACACGCGGCTCGCGGTCCTCCTCTCGATGGCGATGTTCGTCCTCGTCGTGGACACCTCGCTGATGAACGTGTCCATCTCGGCGGTCGTCCACGACCTCCACACGACCGCGAGCGGCGTCCAGTCGGCGATCGCTCTGGAGGCGCTCGTGTCGGCGGCGTTCATCTTGACCTCGAGCAAGATCGGCGACCTGTTCGGGCGCAAACGCGCGTACGTGCTCGGCCTGCTGGGCTACGCCACCGGCGCTGTCGCGATGACGCTGGCGCAGAGCCTGCTGGCGATCGTGATCTTCTGGGCGATCATCGGCGGCCTCGGCGCGTCGCTCCTGCTCCCGGCGATGCAGTCGCTCATCCACGGCAACTTCGAAGGGCCGATGCAGCGCAAGGCGTATGCGCTCGTGGGTGCCGCCGCCGCGATCGCCGCCGCCGTCGGCCCGCTGCTGGGTGGCTTCGTCACGACCTTCCTGTCCTGGCGCGTCGCGTTCGCCGGCGAAGCAGTGATCATCGCGATCGTGCTCTCGGGCATCAAGCTCGTCCACGACGTCCCGTACACCGGCGAGCGGGGCGTCGACGTGGTGGGCGCGATCCTCTCGGCACTCGGCATGGGCGGCGTCGTGCTGGGGATCCTCGTCTGGGAGGAAGGCGGCGGGGCCGTCGGCGCCCTCATCGCCGTGGGACTGATCGCCCTCGGGTCCCTGGTCTGGTGGCTGAAGCGGCGGAAACGCGAGGGGAAGCCAGCGCTCCTCGACATCGGCCTCTTCTCGTCCAAGTATTTCCGCCTCGGAATCTCGGGCCAGACGCTCCAGCAGATTGCCCTCGGCGGGATGATGATCGCGCTGCCGATCTACCTCCAGATGGTGCTCGAGTACAACGCGTTGGAGGCCGGCCTCTCCCTCGCCCCGCTGTCGCTGAGCATGTTCGCCGTCGCGCTCCTGGCCGGACGGAAGGCCGGCGACCGGAGCCCGAGCAGGATCATCCTCGCGGGGTTCGTGCTGCTCACCGCCGGCCTCGTCATCCTGATTCCGATCGTGCCGCGCGCTCATTCGGGCTGGTGGATGGTCCTGCCGCTCCTGATCGCCGGCTGCGGCCTCGGGCTGCTGGTCTCGCAGCTCAACAACTACACGCTGGCGCCGATCGAGGAGGAGCGAGTCAGCGAGGCGGCGGGCGTGAACTCGGCCGGCGGCTCCTTCGGGCTCTCCTTCGGGCTCGCGTTCGCCGGCGCGATCATGCTCGCCTCGCTGTCGCTCGTCTTCACCCACTACGCGGACTCGAGCGAGGTGCTCTCGCCGGCCGAGCAGCAGCAGGTCTCGAAAGGTCTGGAGAAGAACGCCGAGGTGATGACCAACACGCACCTCGAGGAGCTGCTGGTCGGACAGCCGGCCGACGTCCAGGCGGAGATCATCCACATCAACACCGAGGCCAGGCCGAGGGCGCTCCAGATCGCCCTGCTGGTGCCGCTCATCGCCGCCCTGCTCGGTCTCCTGAACGGCTTCCGGATGACCCGCCTGCCGGATTTGGAGCCCTCGGCCGCTGCCGAGGCGGTGCTGGGCGGCTGAGCGCCTAGCCCTTGAGCGCGGCCGGAACTCCGGGGTCAGGTTTGCACTGCAGCAGTTTCGCGCCGAGTGCGTTAACAAGTCGCCCCGTCAGGGTTCAGCGATGCGTGTGACGGGTGTGAGCTCGTCAGGCGAGAAGCAACCTGGCCCATAGTGTGGTCGCTAGCCGGGCACGGAGATCGACCGGGGAATCCGCACCGGCCTGGGGTGGCATTCTCGAACGTTTGGACGATGAGTTCGTGGCCGCTCTGCCGTCTAAGGATGACGGTAGACGCAGCGGCCGCCGGTTCGTCTCATCGCGGACCTCCGAAAACGCAAACGAAGCCCGGATCGAAGGAGACGCCAATGCAGCAGCCAGTGACTGAGCTCGACACGCGATTCAGCGACCAGAATGCAGTCGCGACCGGTTGGGAAGAGACGCGACGCGCGCTCGAGGACGCCGAGCTGATCTGGATCACGACCGTCCGGGTCGACGGTCGACCGCATGTCACGCCACTCGTCGCTGTCTGGCTCGATGACGCCATCCATTTCGCCACCGGCGCCGGCGAGCAGAAGGCCCTGAACCTGAGAACCAACCAGAACGTGATCCTGACGACCGGCTGCAACGAATGGGAGCAAGGGCTCGACGTCGTGGTCGAAGGCGAAGCCGTCCAAGTGATCGACGAGAGTGTCCTCGAACAGCTTGCAGAGGCGTGGGCGGCGAAATGGGACGGGCGTTGGGCCTACGAAGTGCGCCAGCGAAGCTTCTGGCACGAGGGTGGGAGCGACGCAGTCCTCGTCTTCGCGGTGAAGCCGGCAAAGGTGCTCGCGTTCGCCA
>DATNGU010000089.1:0-2996 GCA_035605775.1 Solirubrobacterales bacterium
CAGAGGTCGGTGACGCTGACCGCGTCTGCGGCGGTGCTGAGGCCGAGCCGCACCGGGTCGCTCATCATCCAATCGGTGATTGGGTAGAAGGCCGCAATCGAGAGGATTCCGGCGGCAATGACCCCGGTGTACAGCGCACCCTCGACCCGATCCGTTTTGGTCCGCACAAGAAGAGCGCCAATGATCGAGGCGATGATCGCCACCCCGCCGATGACGAGTGGGAAGATCGCTACCTCGCGCGAGAAGTCGCCGCCCGAGCCAGTGAAGGTCAGCACTCCCAGCAGCATCACCGCGACCGAGGTAACCGCGTAAGTCTCGAAAAGGTCGGCCGCCATGCCGGCGCAGTCGCCGACGTTGTCGCCGACGTTGTCGGCGATCACCGCCGGGTTGCGGGGGTCGTCCTCGGGGATACCCGCCTCGACCTTGCCGACCAGGTCGGCGCCGACGTCGGCTGCCTTGGTGAAGATGCCACCGCCGAGCCGGGCGAAGACCGAGATCAGCGAGCCGCCAAAGCCAAGGCCGACAAGTGCGTCAACGGCCTCCTTGTCGGTGCTGCCGGTGGCGACGAGAATGCCGAAGTAGCCGGCGACGCCTAGCAGCGCCAGGCCGACGACGAGCAGACCGGTAACCGAGCCGCCCTTGAATGCGACGTCAAGCGCAGGTGGGACGCCGCCCCGCGCCGCCTCAGCGACGCGAGCGTTGGCGCGCACCGAGAGGTTCATCCCGATGAATCCGGTCGCGCCCGAAAGGACGCCGCCGATGACGAAGCCAATCGCCGTCTTGTAATCCTGCAGGAGCCAGAGCACGATCGCAATCGGCACCGCGACCGCGGCGATGATCGTGTACTGGCGGTTGAGATAAGCCTTGGCGCCCTCCTGCACCGCGCCTGAGATTTCCTGCATGCGCTCGTTGCCCGGCGACTTCGCGAGCAGGCGCTGCGTGATGATGAGTCCGTAGACAACAGCCGCCCCGGCGCATACGAGCGCAACGACGACTCCGTAGTCGGTCAAGAAGCTGGTCAAGTTTGGTTCCTCCGGCTGGTTTGAGCGGCGCGGGAGTCTATATGCGGGCGCGGCGGTTGCGTCCCGTGACCCGGCGCAAACCCCGCTACGCCGCCTGTTTGGCGGCGGTGTAGGTGCGGTGGGTCTCGCGCACCGCGTCGCGGTAGACGTCCTCGATCGCAACTCCTGCGTCGAGCGCCTCGCGCGCCCGCTCAGCACCGTTGCGCTCGGGGAGCAGGGGTTCGATTCCCAGCGCCGAGCGGGCCGGCTCGGTCCAATCGAGCAGCGCCTCTAGCGCCGCCCGCGCCTCAACCTCCACCCCGCGGCGGAAGTCAATCAACTTGCCGCTCATCCCGTATCGGATCGCGCGCCACAGGTTCTCCTCGATCTCGCGATCGTGCAGCGGGGAACCAGTGCCGTCGTACCCATGCTCGTCGTAATCGAGCGCCGTTTGGGCTATGCAAGCCGCGATCAGGCCCGCCAACCCGAATGACTCGTCGCCGCGCGTCTGCGCGTCGCAGATCCGTACCTCAACCGTGCCGAACTGATGGTGAGGGCGAACGCTCCACCAGAGCTGGGTCGACTCGACCACGGTGCTGGTCCGCTCCAGCATGCCGATGAACTCGGCGTAGCTGTCCCAGTCGACGAAGGGGCTGGGAACGCCACAGCGAGGGAAGGTGCGGGTGAAGATCTCGGTACGTACCGTGTGCAGCCCCGTGTCGCCGCGGTCGAGGAAGGGTGAGTTAGCGGAAGCAGCCAGCAGCAGCGGCAACAGCTCCCGCAGCCAGTCGCAGACGGCGATCGCGCGGTCGGCGCCACGCACGCCCATGTGAACGTGCAGGCTCCAGGTGTTATTGCGCTGCGCGACCCAGCCCAGTTCCTGCCGCAGGCGGTTGTAGTGCGGCGTGTCGATGATCCGCTGGTCGAGGTAGTCGGCCCAAGGATGCGTGCCCATTGCGCCCAGCGCCAGGCCCATCTCATCGACCAGCTCGAAGAGCCGAGTGCGACGCTCGCGCTGCGCTGCCATCGCCTCCGCGAAGCTCTCGGCGCGACCGGAGCGAATCTCGATCTCCGACGCGATCAGCTCTCCCGCCGCCGAGTCGGCCAGCACCTCGTCTTTCTGGCAGGCGGCGTAGACGTCCTCGAAGCGATGCTCCAGCTCCAGCTTGGTCGGATCGAGGATCGCGAACTCCTCCTCCAGGCCGATCGTGAAGTCGGTTGAGGACTCGAATCTCTCCCGAGCCAGGTCGAGGTCCAGGGACAAAGGTCCAGCTCCTCAGGTCAGGTAGAAGTAGAGCGCGTAGAGGAGGTCGACAGCAGGGCTGGAGGTATGCACCGTCACCTCCGGCGGCACCTGGAGCAGCTGCTCGGAGTAGTTGAAGATGATCTTCACCCCGGCCTCGACGAGGCGGTCAGCGACGGCCTGTGCGGCCGCAGCCGGCACGGCGAGCACACCGACCACGATCTCCTGCGCGGAGACGACGGCCTCCAGCTCGCCGAAATCGCGTACCTGCAGACTGCCGACCTCGTTCCCCACGACCTCGGGGTTGATGTCGAACATGGCGACGACCTGGAAGCCGTGGTCGGCAAAAATGTCAGAGCTGGCAATCGCCTGACCGAGGTTGCCGGCGCCGAAAAGGGCAATGTTGTGCTGGCCCGAGGTGCGGAGAATCTTGCGAATCTCCGCCACCAAGGAGTCGACGTTGTAGCCGACTCCCCGCTTGCCGAACTTGCCAAAGCCGGAAAGGTCGCGGCGAATCTGGGTCGGATTTATATGGGTGTAGTCCGAAAGTTCCTGCGAGGAGATCGTCTCCCGCCCCATCTTGCGGGCCTGGGTCAGCACCTGCAGATAGCGAGAGAGGCGCGCAGCGACTCCCAGCGACAGCCGCTCGCCATCGCCAAGCAGTCCGCCAGACACCTCAATCTCCTCAACCGCGTGCTCCATCATCGTCGGTCCCCACAGTATCGAGCCGCGCCCGAACGGAGTCCCGGTCC
>DATNGU010000090.1:0-3007 GCA_035605775.1 Solirubrobacterales bacterium
CGGGATCGAGTCCGCGACCTGGGTCGGGCACAGCTTCGGCGGGCTGCTCGCGGCGGAGCTCGCGTCGCGCTGCCCCGATCGTGCGCAGCGCCTCGTCCTGCTCGACCCCGGCCTTGGCGTGCCCCCCGCACGCGCCCTGCGCAGCGCCGAGATCGAACGCCTCGACTGGAGCTTCGCCACCACCGACGGGGTGGTCAACGCCCTGCTCTCCAACGAAGCGATCGTCGCTTCGCCGCGGGACGTGGTCGCGGCCTTCGTGCGGGACGACGCCGAGAAGGGACCCGACGGGCGCTTTCGCCTCAGCTTCTGCCCCAGCGCCGTGGTGGTCGCCTGGAGCGAGATGGTCCTGCCGCCGCCGCCGGTTGCCCGGATCCCGACCCTTCTCGTCCGTGCCGAGGTCGCGCTGTACGACGGCAGCGCCCAGGCTCGCCGCTACACCGAGGAGCTCGGCGACCTCCTGACCGAAGTTGAGGTGCCCAACGGGCACAACGTGATGTGGGAGTCGCCGCAGGAGACGATCGGCGCGATCGAGCGGTACCTGGGAACGGCCGGCGGATCAGCCGCCGCCTGACCCCGGCCCGTCGCCGACCTCGACCTCGCGCAGCGCGTGGGTGTCGACGTCGTAGACGAAGCCGCGGATCAGGTCGCGGTGGAGAAGGAAGGGGGAGCGGCGAACCCGCAGGACCGACTGGCGGACGTCGACGTCGACGTCGCTGAAGGACTCGATCGCGAAGGCGGGGGCGATCCCCGTTGCCTCCTGCAACTCGGCGCGAAAGCCGTCGTCGCTGATCTTCTGCATGCCGCAGTCGGTGTGATGGACGACCATCACCTCGCGGGTGCCGAGGCGGCGCTGGGAGACGGCCAGTGAGCGGATTACGTCGTCGGTGATCACGCCGCCGGCGTTGCGCAGCACGTGAGCCTCGCCGTCGGCTAGTCCAAGTGCGGCGAAGACGTCGAGCCGCGAGTCCATGCAGGTGACGATCGCGAGCCGCCGCGCTGGTTGCACGTCGAGGTGCTTGGGGGGTAGTGATCCGGCGAAGTCCCGGTTGTTCGCGAGCAGCTCGTCGATTACGCCCATCGGGCGCCACCCTAGCGTCCCAGCGTCAAACCCTCAGCCGAGCAGCTCGTCGAAGCGCACGGCGGCCCGACTTGCGATGATCAACCCGGCGCTGCGATGCAGGAGGCCGGCGGCGCCAAGATCGCGCACGGCACGTTCGAGCGCATCGCGCTGGCTGAAATCCTCGGGATCGGCGGCGACCTCGCGTACCAGCTCGTCGAAGGTCATGTGGGTGGGGTGGAGGTCCAGCAGCCGTCCCAGCACCGCTGCCTCGACCTTCGCGTCATCCTCGGCGGGAGTTTGGATTTCGTTCATGTCTTCCACTGCCTCCACACATAAGTGCTTTGAGCGCCGAACTCTCCCCCCTGGAGCTGCCCTGGCTATTCGTCGTCGTCCTCTTCGAGCAGTGGCCTGACCCACTCTGCCGTCACCGACCAGCGGTAGAAATGCTGCGTCGAGCCCTTCAACTCGCGCTCGGAGACCGGCTTCAGCGCACCGCACGTCACCAGGACCCGTACGTGGTAGGCGACCGAGCTGAGCGGTTGATCGATCGCCTTAGAGAGTTCGCTGGGACTGGCTTTGCGTTCGTCGGACATCCGCCGCAGGATCTTCCGCCGCACTGGGTGGCGGAGGGCGACGAGGAGTCCGTGGTTCTTGTTGCGGCGCCTCTTACGGCCACGCTTGGAGCCTGCCATACGCGAGGCCACTATAGAGGAAATGAATTGTTTTGTCTGTAAGCGTTTTGTCTGACGGATCAAACTCCCTCGCGGACGCCGCCCATCTCACTGAAGACCGCGGTGACGCCGCCATCGTCGCGCTGCTCGTCGGCGATCACGTGGGAGACGGCGTTGATCAGCGCCAGGTGCGTAAAGGCCTGGGGGAAGTTGCCGAGGTGGCGCCCGCTCTGGGCCTCCAGCTCCTCGGCATAGAGGTCGAGCCAGCCGGCTGCCTCCAGCAACCGCTCGCAAAGTGCCCGTGCCCGTTGCGGCTCGCCGATCTCCGAGAGCGCCGAGACCAGCCAGAAGGAGCAGATCAGAAAGGTGCCCTCCTCGCCGCTGAGCCCGTCGTCGGTCTCCTCGACCTTGTAGCGAAGGACGAGGCCGTGTTCAGTCAGTTCATCGGCGATTGCATCGACGGTGGCGCAGACCCTCGGGTCGTCCGGGGGCAGGAAGCGCAGGAGCGGGATCAGCAACAGCGAGGCATCGAGCGCGTCGGTCTCGTAGTGCTGGCGGAAGACCCCGTCGCGGACGCCGCGCTCGAGGATCTCCTCGCGGATCTCATTGGCGGTCTGCTCCCATTCCTCGGCGAGCCCGTCGAAGCCGATGCCGCGGGCGAGCCGGGCGCCGCGGTCGACCGCGACCCAGATCATCAGCTTCGAGGAGACGTAGTGCTGCGGCTCGCCGCGCGCCTCCCAGATGCCCTGGTCGGGCTGGGGCCAGGCGTCGATCGCCGCTTCGACCTGTTCGCGGATCAGCGCTCGGTCGGACGGGGTCCCGGTGCCGCGCAGCGCTTTTTCGTGCAGGTAGATCGAGTCGAGCAGCGCCCCCCAGACGTCGTTCTGGCGCTGGTCGAAGGCGCCGTTGCCGATCCGCACCGGGCGCGCCCCGCCGTAGCCGTCGAGGTGGTCGAGAGTGCTCTCGGTCAGCTCCTTCTCGCCACCGATCCCATACATGATCTGCAGGTTGGGATCCTTGCGGCAGATGCTGACGATGAAGCGCATGAAGTCGCGCGCCTCCTGGTCGAAGCCGAGCGTGTGCAGCGCCCAGAGGCTGAAGGTCGAGTCGCGGATCCAGCTGAAGCGGTAGTCCCAGTTGCGTTCGCCACCCGGGGTCTCGGGGAGCGAGGTGGTCGGCGCGGCGAGGATCGCCCCCGTCGGCGCGTAGGTGAGCCCCTTCAGCACCAGCGCCGAGCGCTGCAGGTGGATGCGCCAGGGATGGTCGGGGAACTTGC